>JAFIHR010000122.1 GCA_017849325.1 Xanthobacter autotrophicus
CCCCCGCCTTGACTCGCCCACAATCCCGGTGTCTCTGCGCTCCCCAAAATTCCAACCGGAGGGTCGCCCCATGACGGACGGGTCGCGCGAAGCGTTGCATACCGCTTATCTCTTCCCCGGCCAGGGCAGCCAGGCCGTCGGCATGGGCAAGGCCCTCGCCGAGGCGTTCCCGGTCGCCAGGGCCGTCTTCGAGGAGGTCGATCAGGCGCTCTCCGAGAAGCTCTCCGCCACCATGTGGGAGGGTCCGGCCGAGACGCTCACCCTCACCGCCAATGCCCAGCCGGCGCTGATGGCGGTCTCGCTCGCCGCCCTGCGCGTGCTGGAGGCCGAGGCCGGGCTCGATCTCGCCCGCGAGGCGACCTTCGTGGCCGGCCATTCGCTGGGTGAATATTCCGCGCTCGCCGCCGCCGGCGCCCTCACCATCACCGATGCGGCGCGGCTGCTGCGGATCCGCGGGCGCGCCATGCAGGAGGCGGTGCCGGTGGGCGAAGGCGCCATGGCCGCCCTGCTCGGGCTCGACTACGACCAGGCCGTCGCGGTGGCCGCAGAGGCCGCCCAGGGCGAGGTCTGCGAGGCGGCCAACGACAATGCCCCCGGCCAGGTGGTGGTCTCCGGAACCAGGGCGGCGGTGGAGCGCGCCTGCGCCATCGCCAAAGAGAAGGGCGCCATGAAGGCGATGCTCCTGCCCGTGTCCGCCCCCTTCCATTGCCGCCTCATGGAGCCCGCCGCGGAAGCCATGGAGGTGGCGCTGGCCGGCGCCACGGTGATGACCCCGCGGGTGCCCGTCATCGCCAACGTGCGCGCCACCCCGGTGACCGACCCGGCGGAGATCGTGCGCCTGCTGGTGGAGCAGGTCACCGGCACGGTGCGGTGGCGCGAGAGCGTCATCTACATGGCGGGCGCCGGCATCACCAGGGCGGTCGAGGTGGGCGCGGGCAAGGTGCTGTGCGGCCTCGTCAAGCGCATCGACAAGTCCATCGCCGCCACCAACGTGGGCACGCCCGAGGAGGTCGCCGCCTTCGTCGCCGCGCGCAATCCGGCCTCCGCCGCCTGAAACGGACGGGCGCGCCATCCGAACCGGCGCCCCGCCGTTCCGGCCGCCCCGTTCCCGTCCGCCCGCGCTTGCAAGCGGAGCGTGCGGAGGGTAAGGGCCTCGCACCGGAGCAGCGGCGCCTTTTTGCGGATGGCCCGCCGCTCCCGCGCATTCCTTCCCGCCCCGCGTCCCGGGGCGGAGCGTCCCGCGGCCGGTCGACCGGCCGGACATTGATCCATACGTTTCGGGGGCATTCATGTTCGACCTGACCGGAAAGACCGCGCTGGTGACCGGCGCCACGGGCGGCATCGGCGGCGCCATCGCCAAGGCGCTCCACGCCCAGGGCGCGACCGTCGCCATCTCGGGGACGCGGCGCGAGGCGCTGGACGAGCTCGCCGGCACCCTCGCCGAGCGCGTCCAGGTGGTGCCCTGCAACCTCGGCAAGACCGAGGAAGTGGAAAAGCTCGTGCCCTCCGCCGAGGAGGCGCTGGGCGGGCATATCGACATTCTCGTCAACAATGCCGGCATCACCCGCGACAACATCTTCATGCGCCTCTCGGACGAGGCGTGGGACGAGGTGATCGCGGTCAACCTCACCTCCGTCTTCCGGCTGTCGCGCGCCGCGGTGCGCACCATGATGCGGCGCCGCTCGGGGCGCATCATCTCCATCACCTCGGTGGTGGGCGTGATGGGCAACGCCGGCCAGGGCAACTATGCCGCCGCCAAGGCGGGCATGATCGGCATGTCCAAGTCGCTGGCCCGCGAGGTGGCGCCGCGCGGCGTGACGGTGAACTGCATCGCTCCCGGCTTCATCGCCACCCCGATGACCGACGCCCTCACCGACAAGCAGCGCGAGAGCATTCTCACCGCCGTGCCGGCGAACAAGCTCGGCGCGCCGGAGGACATCGCGGCGGCCTGCGTCTACCTCGCCTCGGAGGAGGCGGCCTACGTCACCGGCCAGACGCTGCACGTCAACGGCGGAATGGTGATGATCTGACCCGTTACAAAGAGCGGCGCGCCCTTGCTGGCGTTGGCGCCGCGAGTATGGTAACGAGCCGGTCATCCGGTTCGGGACGGGGAGCTGTTACCAGCGCTCCGCCCACCTGAACGTTGACCCGCGCGGCGGCAACCCGGTCCTCGATCATGCGAGGCCTGCCGGCGACGCGAGGGACTGGCGATGCAAGGGGGGCTGGGCACGGCGGCGGAAAGGCTTTATGCCCACTTCCGGCTGCCGAACGGCAACAACAAGATTACCAGACAAGATATCCAGAACACGGATCATCCTGAACAACGAGGGTTGCATCGATGAGTGACATCGCCGAGCGCGTGAAGAAGATTGTCGCGGAGCATCTGGGCGTGGAGCCGGACAAGGTTACGGATACCGCCTCCTTCATCGACGATCTCGGCGCTGACAGCCTCGACACCGTGGAACTGGTGATGGCCTTCGAGGAGGCCTTCAACTGCGAGATCCCGGACGATGCCGCCGAAACCATCCTGACGGTGGGCGACGCCATCAAGTTCCTGGAAAAGAACGCGGCTTGAGCCTGAAGGACCAAGGACCTGCGGTCGCGCGGCGCCTGGCGCCCGCGGCCGTTGTCGCACCGGGGCGTGGGCGGACCATGTCCGCCACGCCGGCCTCAGGTCCCACGCCCAGCCTGGGCGCCATGCCCAGCCTGGAACCCGCGCCCAATTTCAGCGCCGCGTTCGGCGACCGGCCCCTGCCCGGTCCCCGTTCCGTGTTCGAGACGGGCTTTTTCGAGAAGGCCGCGAGCGAGTCGGAGCGGCCCCGCCTGCCGGAGTTTTTCCCATGAGACGTGTCGTCGTCACCGGTCTCGGCATGGTGACGCCCCTCGCGAGCGGCGTCGAGCCGACCTGGCGCCGGCTGCTGGCCGGCGAGAGCGGCGTCAAGATCGTCGAGCATTTCGACGTGTCGGACCTCGCCTGCAAGATCGCCGCGAACATCCCCCGCGGCGACGGCTCCGATGGCACCTACAATCCCGACCTGTGGATGGAAGCCAAGGAGCAGCGCAAGGTCGACGAGTTCATCGTCTTCGCCATGGCCGCTGCCGGCCAGGCGCTCGACGACGCGGGCTGGCATCCGTCCAGCTACGAGGACCAGATCAACACGGGTGTGCTGATCGGCTCGGGCATCGGCGGCATCGAGGGCATCGCGGATGCGTCCCTCACCCTGAAGGACCGCGGCCCGCGGCGCATCTCGCCCTTCTTCATTCCCGGCCGGCTGATCAATCTCGCCGGCGGCTACGTGTCCATCGCCCACGGCCTCAAGGGGCCGAACCATGCGGTGGTCACCGCCTGCTCCACCGGCGCCCACGCCATCGGCGACGCGGGGCGGCTGATCGCCCTCGGCGACGCCGACGTGATGGTGGCGGGCGGCACCGAATCGCCGGTCAACCGGCTCTCCATCGCCGGCTTCGCCGCCTGCAAGGCGCTCTGCACCAGCTTCAACGAAGACCCCATCCACGCCTCGCGACCCTATGACAAGGACCGCGACGGCTTCGTCATGGGCGAGGGCGCGGGCGTGGTGGTGCTGGAGGAGCTGGAGCACGCCAAGGCGCGCGGCGCCAAGATCTATGCCGAGCTGGTGGGTTACGGCCTGTCGGGCGACGCCTTCCACATCACCGCCCCCTCGCCGGACGGCGACGGCGCCTACCGCTGCATGGTGGCGGCGCTGAAGCGGGCCGGCATCACCGCCGACGGCATCGACTACATCAACGCCCATGGCACCTCCACCATGGCCGACGAGATCGAGCTGAAGGCGGTGGAGCGGCTGCTCGGCAACGCGGCGGGCAAGACCGCCATGTCGTCCACCAAATCCTCCATCGGCCACCTGCTCGGGGCCGCGGGCGCGGTGGAAGCCATCTTCTCGGTGCTCGCCATCCGCGACCAGGTCGCCCCGGCGACCCTCAACCTCGACAATCCGTCGGTGGACACGCCCATCGATCTGGTGCCCCTGAAGCCCAAGGAGCGCAAGATCGACACCGTGCTCTCGAATTCCTTCGGGTTCGGCGGAACAAACGCGTCGCTGATCTTCCGTCGCTACGACGCCTGAGGTATGACCATCCGGCGCCACCCCTTCGCGGCGGTGGTGCCGGACATCGGCCTGCCAACCCGCCGCCGTGGCGCCCCAATGGGGCGGTACCGCTCAGCCCGGCGGGGCGCGATCCCGATGGCCCGCACCCGATTTGAAGGCCCCATGGACCCGAGGAGCCCGAGTGATGGCCAAACCCGAGAACGGCTTTCGTTCCCGCAGCGCCCGCCATCCGGCGATCGTGATCGGCAACGGGATCTTCACGGTCCTGCTGCTGCTCGCCGTGGTCGGCGGCCTCGGCGCCTGGTACGCCAACCAGATGTTCACCCAGCCCGGCCCGCTGCAGACGGAGAAGTCGGTCTACATCCCGCGCGGCTCGGGCGTCCGGGACATGGCCGAGATCCTCGCCCGTGAAGGCGTCATCGAGAACGAGACGGTGTTCGTGCTCGGCCAGCAGGTCGCCCGCAAGGGCGTGAACATGCAGGCGGGCGAGTACCTCTTCAAGCCCGGCCAGTCGATGGGGAGCGTCATCGACACCATCGCCTCCGGCAAGGTCGTCCTGCACCAGATTACCATTCCCGAGGGGCTCACCAGCCAGCAGATCGTCGACCGGCTGTTGGCGAGCGACCTGCTGCGCGGCACCCCCGCCGTGCCGCCCGAGGGCACCCTCCTGCCCGAGAGCTACAACGTGGCGCGCGGCACCTCGCGTGACGACCTGCTGAAGACCATGGCCGCCGCCCAGCAGCGCCTCCTCAAGCAGTTGTGGGCCAAGCACGCGGCCGACCTGCCGGTGACGACGCCGCGGGAGCTGGTGGTGCTGGCCTCCATCGTCGAGAAGGAGACCGGGCGCGCCGACGAGCGGCCCAAGGTCGCCGCGGTGTTCGTCAACCGGCTCAACAGGAAGATGAAGCTGCAGTCGGA
>JAFIHR010000467.1 GCA_017849325.1 Xanthobacter autotrophicus
CTCCACCTATGCCGGCCGCCAGCCGGTGATGATCACCCGCGACAAGACCGGGCAGCTCAACGCCTTCCTCAACACCTGCACCCATCGCGGCGCGACGCTCTGCCGGCACAAGAAGGGCAACAAGTCGAGCTTCACCTGCCCGTTCCACGGCTGGACTTTCTCCAACAGCGGCAAGCTCCTGAAGGTGAAGGACCAGAGCAAGGACGCCGGCTATCCGCCGGACTTCAATGCCGAGGGCAAGCTCAACCTGAAGCGGCTCGGCGCGTTCGAGAACTACCGTGGCTTCCTGTTCGGCAGCATCAATCCCAATGTGGCGCCGCTGACGGAGTTCCTCGGCGAGGCGGTGAAGATCATCGACATGATCGTCGATCAGGCGCCCGAGGGCATCGAGGTGCTGCGCGGCACCGGCCTTTATACCTTCGACGGCAACTGGAAGCTTCAGGCCGAGAACGGCGCCGACGGCTATCACGTCACCGCCACCCACTGGAACTATGCCGCCACCCAGAACCGCCGCACCGCGGAAAACGACGGCATCCGCGCCATGAGCGCCGGCGGCTGGGCCCGCGACGGCGGCGGCTTCTACTCCTTCAAGAACGGCCACATGCTGCTGTGGACCAACTGGGCCAATCCGGAAAACCGTCCGCTCTGGTCCAAGCGCGCCGAATGGATCGAGAAGTTCGGCGCCGAGCGCGCCGACTGGATGCTGCGCAAGTCGCGCAACCTCTGCCTCTATCCCAACGTCTATCTGATGGACCAGTTCTCCTCGCAGATCCGCGTGCTGCGGCCTTTGTCCGTCAACAAGACGGAGACCACCATCTACTGCATCGCCCCCAAGGGCGAGGCCCCCGAGGCGCGCGAGCGGCGGCTGCGCCAGTACGAGGACTTCTTCAACGCCACCGGCATGGCCACCCCGGACGACCTGGAGGAATTCCGCGCCTGCCAGAACGGCTTCAACGCCCGCGCCGTGCAGTGGAGCGACATGACCCGCGGCTCCACCCACTGGGTCGCCGGCCCCGACGCCAACGCCGACCTCATCGGCCTCAAGCCCGAGCTCTCCGGGGTGAAGGCGGAGGACGAGGGCCTCTATGTGATGCAGCACAAATACTGGCTCAACGTCATGGAAAACGCCGTCAAGAACGAAGAACAGGGGAGCTGAGCGTCAAATGAGCCTGTCATATGAAGAAGTCGCCGCCTTTCTCTTTGCCGAGGCGCGCGCCCAGGCCGACAAGCGCTGGACCGACTGGCTGGCCTTCTATGCCGACGACGTGGTGTTCCACGTGCCGGCATGGGACGACGACGACACCCTGACCTCGGACCCCACCCGCGAGGTCTCGCTGATCTTTTATCCGGACAAGAACGGGCTGGAGGATCGGGTCTTCCGCATCGAGACCGAGCGCTCCTCCGCCACCATTCCCGACACGCGCTACAACCGGGCGATCAGCAACATCGAGATCACCGGGCGCAAGGAGAATGAAGTGGAGGTCCGCTTCATGTGGACCACCCATGCGTTCCGCTACAACATGGTCGATACCTATTTCGGCACCGCCGATTACGTCATCGATACGTCCAGCGGCGCGCCGCTCATCAAGAAGAAGAACGTCGTTCTGAAGAACGACTACGTTCATCACCTTCTGGACGTCTACTTCATCTGACCCGTGCGGCCGGGACCCGCGCGGTCCCGGCCGCCGCACCAACCAAGAAAAGCGCGGCGCCCCGCGTGCGCGCCTGGAGAAGAAGCGCCATGGGATACAATATCGCTCTGCAGTTCGAGGACGGCGTCACGCGGATCATTCCCTGCAATGCCGACGAGGTGGTCTCGGACGCCGCCTACCGCGCCAAGGTGAACATCCCGCTCGACTGCCGCGACGGGGCCTGCGGCACCTGCAAGAGCCATTGCGACAGCGGCGACTACGAGCTCGGCGACTATGTCGAGGACGCCATGAGCGGGGAGGAGGCGGCCGAGCGCTACGTGCTGACCTGCCAGATGCGGCCCAAATCCGATTGCGTCATCCGCGTGCCGGCCAGTTCCGCCGCCTGCAAGATCGAGGCGAGCGCGCACGGCGGCGTGCTCACCCGGATCGACCGCGCCTCGCCCACCACCGTCGCCTTCTCCCTCGCCATCGAGGCGCCCCTCGCCTTCCTGCCCGGTCAGTATGTGAACCTGCGCGTTCCCGGCACCGAGCAGGTGCGCGCCTATTCCTTCAGCTCGGCGCCCAATGAGACGGAATTGTCCTTCCTCATCCGCGACGTGCCCGGCGGGCTGATGTCCGGCTTCATGCGCAACGTTGCGGCCGTGGGCGACCGGATGAGCTTCATCGGCCCCTACGGCAGCTTCTATCTGCGCAAGCCCGAGCGCCCGGTGCTGATGCTGGCGGGCGGCACCGGCCTGGCCCCGTTCCTCTCCATGCTGCGCTATCTGCAGGACAATCCCACGTCGCAGCCGATCCGGCTCGGCTATGGCGTCAACACCACCGCCGACCTTGTGGAGCTTGCCACCCTCGATGCGCTGAAGGAGGCGCTGCCCGACTTCCGCTATTTCACCGTGGTGGTGGACAAGGCGAGCGGCCACGAGAAGCTCGGCTACGTCACCGACCATATCGGCGCGGACGACCTCAACGGCGGCGAGGTGGATATCTATGTCTGCGGCCCGCCGCCCATGGTGGAGGGCGTGCGCCACTGGCTCTCGACCCTCGGCGTGACGCCCGCCAGCCTGCACTATGAGAAGTTCGCCGCCACCCACGAGGCCGCTCGATGAGCGCGGCGCGGACCCCATCCCGCTTCCGCGACAAGATCGTCGTGGTCACCGGCGCGGCCCAGGGCATCGGCAAGGGGGTCGCGGCGGAGATCGCGACCGAGGACGGCACGGTCCTGCTGGTGGATCGCGCCGCGCTGGTGCGCGAGACGACGGCGGAGATCATCGCAGCGGGCGGCAGGGCCGCGTGCTTCGAGGCCGACCTCGAAACCTTCGAGGGCGCCGAGGCCATGGTGGACGAGGCGCTGCGGCTGCACGGCCGCATCGACGTGCTCGTCAACAACGTGGGCGGCACCATCTGGACCAAGCCGTTCGAGCATTACGGCATCGACGAGATCGAGCGGGAGATCCGCCGCTCCCTCTTCCCCACCCTGTGGGCCTGCCGGGCGGTTCTGCCGGCCATGATCGCGCGCCGGGCGGGGGTGATCGTCAACGTCTCCTCCATCGCCACCCGCTCCATCCACCGCATTCCCTACGCCGCCGCCAAGGGCGGGGTGAATGCGCTGACC
Organism: Xanthobacter autotrophicus; assembly: GCA_017849325.1. Lineage (GTDB taxonomy): Bacteria > Pseudomonadota > Alphaproteobacteria > Rhizobiales > Xanthobacteraceae > Xanthobacter > Xanthobacter autotrophicus_B. The sequence goes on from JAFIHR010000467.1 coordinate 3,262, forward strand.
CGCTCCCTCGCCATGGAGCAGACCAGGAACGGCATCCGCATCAATGCGGTGGCCACCGGCGGCACCGAGGCGCCGCCGCGCGTGATCCCGCGCCACCCCGGCGGGGAAACCGAGCAGGAGAAGGTCTGGTATCAGGCCATCATCGACCAGACGGTCGAGAGCAGCCTGATGCACCGCTACGGCACCATCGCCGAGCAGGTGGCGCCGATCCTGTTCCTCGCCAGCGATGAATCCTCCTACATTACCGGGGCGGTCCTGCCCGTGGGCGGCGGCGACCAGGGCTGAGCTTTGTGACCGCTCTCCGGTCCGTTCTTAGGAAGGCACCAGGCGATGGCGCTGTTTTCCCATCTGGAGCGCCCGCGCACCGCGACGCCCGGCCTCGCGCAGATCAGGGCCGATCTCGGCGCGACCTATATCGCCCACGGCTTCATCGGCTGGCTGTTCGCCGCCACCGCGCCGGTGGCGATCATCCTCGCCGTGGGCACGAAGGGCGGCCTCTCGGCGGCGGAGCTGTCCTCCTGGGTGTTCGCCGTGTTCTTCGTCAACGGCTTCATCACCCTGTTCTTCTCCTGGTTCTACCGCCAGCCCCTCGCCTTCTTCTGGACCATTCCCGGCACCGTGCTGGTGGGGCCGGCGCTGACCCATCTCAGCTTTCCCGAGGTGATCGGCGCCTTCTACGTGACCGGCTTCCTGACCCTCGCGCTCGGCGCCACCGACTGGGTGCGCCGGGCCATAAGCCTCATCCCCATGCCGGTGGTGATGGGCATGGTGGCCGGCGTGTTCCTGCGCTTCGGCCTCGATCTGGTGCGGGCGCTCCATGCCGATGTGCTGGTCGCCGGCTCGATGACCCTGGTCTGGCTGGCGCTGGCGTCCTCGGCGCGGGTGTCGCGGATGTTTCCGCCCATCATCGGGGCGCTGCTGGTGGGGGCGCTCGCCGTCATGCTGCTGGGGCGCATCGACGCCGCCGCGCTCGGCACGTTCGAGCTGGCGCGGCCGGTGTTCCAGGCGCCGCAGTTCTCCTGGGCCGCCATGGTGGACCTCGTGGTGCCGCTGATGATCACCGTCCTCGTCGTGCAGAACGGGCAGGGCTTCGCGGTGCTGCGCTCCGCCGGGCACGAGCCGCCCATGGATGCGGTGACGGTGGCCTGCGGCGTCGGCGCCATCCTGTCCGCCGCCGCCGGCGCGGTGTGCACCTGCCTCGCCGGGCCGACCAACGCCATCCTCACCTCCTCGGGCGAGCGCAGCCGGCAATATACCGCCGGCATGGCGACGGGGGTGTTCTCCATCCTCTTCGCTTTGGTGGCGCCCGGCTTCACCCGGCTGATGCTGAGCGCGCCGAAATCCTTCGTCATGACGCTCGCAGGCCTTGCCATGCTGCGGGTGCTCCAGGGGGCCTTCGTCGCCACCTTCCGCGACCGCTTTCCCCTCGCCGGCCTCGTCAGCTTCCTGGTGACGGCGGCCGACATCAGCCTCCTGAACATCGGCGCCGCCTTCTGGGGGCTGGTGGCGGGCCTGCTGGTGTGCTGGCTGCTGGAGCGGGACGACTTCACCCCGGCCCCGCCGCCCGGAAAGGCCTGACCTTGGGACAAGCGGGCCCGGAGCACGGCACGCCGCCGCCCTGTCCCACTCGGAGGAGCCGGAATCCGAAGGCCGCGGCGCAGCCGCCTGCGCGCTCGACCGATCGCGCCTCCAAAGGGCGCCTTGGTCGTCGCGGCCGAGGCGAAGGGACATCCCCGCGGCCGCGGCGCGTCAGGATCTTTCCGGGCCCGCCATCCAGTACGACACCGATACGCTGAGGCACGGACCTTTCGCACCCTGGATGGGAGCGGCGCCGGCAACGTCGAGCGACTCTCCGGGGCAAGGGAGCCGTCGCCCGGGCGCCCGCGCACAACCCTGCACGCCGTCCTCCGCCGTGCAGGGTCAAGGGCCACCCGGCCGGGCGGCCCGCTTGCGATCACAGGTCCTGGCTGGTCGGGCGGAACAGGATCTCGTTGATGTCCACCTCGTCCGGCTGGCTGATGGCGAAGGCCACCACGCGCGCGAAGCTTTCCGCCGGGATGGCGTAGGCCGCGTAGAAGTCCTGGATGCGCTTCGCCGCCTCCGGCTCGGTGACGCTCTGCGGCAGCTCGGACTCCACCGCCCCCGGCGAGATGATGGTGGTGCGGATGTTGTAGGGCTTCACCTCCTGGCGCAGGCCCTCGGAGAGCATGCGCACCGCGGCCTTGGTGGCGGCGTAGACCGAGCTGCCGGGCCGCACCTTGTGCCCCGCCACCGAGGAGACGTTGATGATGTGCCCGCTCTTCTGCGCCTTCATGGGCGGCAGCGCGGCGGCGATGCCGTAGAGCACGCCCTTGATGTTGACGTCGATCATGCGGTCCCAGTCGTCGAGCCGCCCCTGCTCCAGCAGGGACTGGGGCATGAGGCCCGCATTGTTGAGGATCACGTCGATCCGGCCATGGGTGGCGATGGCGGCGTCCACCAGGGCCTTGACCTGCGCCGGGTCGGTCACGTCGGTCTCGACCACCGCGCCGGCCGGCAGGCCGAGCTCCGCCGCCAACGCCTGAAGGCGGTCGAGACGGCGCGCGCCGAGCACCACCTTCGCGCCCGCGGCGGCAAGGTGGCGGGCGGCGGCGGCGCCGAGGCCGCTGCTCGCTCCGGTGATGACGACGACCTTGCCTGCAATGTTATCGGACATCTTCAGCTTCTCCAGTTCGGTATCGGGCCGCGCCAGCGCATCGAGGTCGCGGCGCGGCCGGCGTCCTAGCGGCCCGTCGCCGCCATCATGGCCTCGGGATAGCGCGCGCCTTCCACCGGGATCGCCGCGGCCGCGGCGCCGATCTCCGCAAGATCGGCGGCGGAGAGCGCGATCTCGGCGGCGCCGAGGTTCTCCTCCAGCCGGGCAAGCTTGGTGGTGCCGGGAATGGGCACGATCCACGGCTTCTGCGCCAGCAGCCATGCAAGCGCGATCTGCGCCGGGGTCGCGCCTTTGGCCGCCCCTATGCGCCGCAGGAGATCGACCAGCGCCTCGTTCTTCCCCATGGCGTCGGGCGTGAAGCGCGGCAGCCGGGCGCGCAGGTCGGTCGCGGCGAAGGTCGCGTCCTTGGCGATGGCGCCGGTGAGGAAGCCCCGGCCGAGGGGGCTGAACGGCACGAAGCCGATGCCCAGCTCCTCGCACACCGCGAGGATGCCGTTGGTCTCCGGCCCGCGGGTCCACAGCGAATATTCGTTCTGCAGGGCGGTGACCGGCTGCACCGCATGGGCGCGGCGGACGGTCTCGACCCCCGGCTCGGATAGCCCGAAATGCCGGACCTTGCCCTCGCCGATCAGGTCCCGCACCGTGCCGGCCACGTCCTCGATGGGCACGGCGGGATCCACGCGGTGCTGGTAGAACAGGTCGATCACCTCGATCCGCAGCCGCTTCAGCGAGGCCTCGCACACCGCGCGGATGTGCTCCGGCCGGCTGTCGGTGCCGAGCTGAGTTCCCGCCACGGGATCGATGGCGAAGCCGAACTTGGTGGCGATGACCACCTGGTCGCGCACCGGCGCCAGCGCCTCGCCGACGATCTCCTCATTGGTGAAGGGGCCATAGACCTCGGCCGTGTCGAAGAAGGTCACCCCCTTCGCCACCGCCTGCCGGACCAGGCCGATCGCCTCGCCCCGGCCCAGCCCCTGTCCATAGGCCCAGTTGAGCCCCATGCAGCCGAAGCCGAGGGCCGAAACCTCAAGGCCGCGACCGAGCGTGCGTGTCTTCATGCGCCTCTCCCAAGGGTGAAGGGCCGGGCGCGACCGCGCCGGCCGGAAACTTGCCGTCTGTCCCCGCGCGTGCCGCAGGCCGGCGGCCGGCGGCACC
>JAFIHR010000123.1 GCA_017849325.1 Xanthobacter autotrophicus
ACGGCCAGGATGACGAGGGCGTTGGCCAGCAGCTCATGCACCTCGATCACCTCGCGCGCCATCGGCCGGTCCGCCGCGATCGGCGAGGGAATGGTGAAGAGCGAGAAGAAGGTCACCGCATCGCCGCGCAGGAAGGCGAGATAGATGCCCACCAGCGGGGTGGCGACCAGCAGCAGGTAGAGCAGGGCGTGGGCCGCCAGCGAGGCGATCTTGACCGGCCGGCTGATCTGCGCCGACGGCGCCGGAACCGGGCCGAACGCGCGCAGCCCCAGCCGCGCCACCACCAGCGCCACCAGGGTGAGGCCCACCGAGATGTGGGTCCACCACACCGCGGCCCGGCCCGGCGTGCCGCGCGGGAAGAAGTCCTCGAGATAGGTCACGCCATACACCACGATCACGGCGATCACAGTCAGCCAGTGCACCGCCCGCAGCGGCGCCCGGTAATGGGTCAAGGTGGGATCGACAGCCATGCCAGCCTCACTCCTCAGGAACGGTTTGCCGGCCGCGGCGCCAGGGCCCGGCCCTTCCACATCTTAGTCCGCGGCGGCCTCCAGCCGCTCCATGTCCTCGTCCGAGAGGCCGAAATGGTGGCCGACCTCGTGGATGAGCACATGGGTGACGAGGCCGCCCAGGGTCTCCTCGTGCTCGGCCCAATAATCCAGGATGGGCCGGCGGTAGAGGTAGATCATGTTGGGCATCTGCCCCGTCGAGGGGCCGGAGCCGCCCTGCGCCAGCCCCACCCCCTGGAACAGGCCGAGCAGATCGAACTCGCTCTCGGCGCCCAGCGCGTCGAGCACGTCGTCGCCCGGGAAGTCCTCGACCTGGATCACCAGATCGGCGCACAGGCGGCGGAAGCCGTCCGGCAGGCGGGCGAAGGCCTCCTGCGCCAGCGCCTCGAAATCGGCGAGGCCGGGCGCCTGGCGGCGATACCAGGAGAGATCCGCGCCCGGGGAAGCGACGGACGCCTCGTCCGCTCCTGCCGGTCCTCCCGTCGCCTTGTGCTCCGCATCGGTCCCCATGGCGCCTCCTGAAAAGCCCGAAAACCCGCCGCCCCTGCCGTCGGCCGCTCCCTCGACGCCGCGCGAAATTATTCGTCGTGGTTAAGGAACTCTTAATAGCGACGAACGTTACGCCTTCAAACGCGATTGGGGAGTGTGACCATGGTTCGTAAGCTCGCGGTCACCGGCGGTCTGGTGACAATTCTTGGCATTGCTGCGTTTTTCGCTCCGCATGAGGCAAAAGCCGCGGATCTTCTGACGCTCGTTTCGCTGTTGCAGTGATCTTCGGCGGCGCGCGGCCGGTGGTTTCTCCCCGGCATTGACGCGCTGCTCTCCGATTTGTGACCACCTCAAGGGGCGGAACCTTCCGGTTCCGTCCCATTTCTTTTGCCCATCCCGCGAACGGCCGCGGCTCAGGCCTTCGGCCAGCCACGCACGTCCACGAAATGGCCGGCGATCGCCGCCGCCGCCGCCATGACGGGGGAGACCAGATGGGTGCGGCCCTTGAAGCCCTGACGCCCCTCGAAATTGCGGTTCGAGGTGGAGGCGCAGCGCTCCTCCGGCTTCAGCCGGTCGGCGTTCATGGCAAGGCACATGGAGCAGCCGGGCTCGCGCCACTCGAAGCCGGCGGCGCGGAAGACCTTGTCCAGACCCTCGGCCTCCGCCTGCTCCTTCACGAGGCCGGAGCCGGGGACCACCATGGCGTTCACATTCGCGTTCACCTGATGGCCGGCGACGATGGCCGCCGCCTGCCTGAGGTCCTCGATGCGCCCGTTGGTGCAGGAGCCGATGAACACGCGGTCGAGCTTGATGTCGGAGATCTTGGTGCCGGCGGTGAGGCCCATGTAGGCCAGCGCCCGCTTCTTGGCGGCCCGCTTCACCTCGTCCTCGATCTTCTCCGGATCGGGCACCACGCCCTCGATGGAGACCACATCCTCGGGGCTCGTGCCCCAGGAGACGATGGGCGGCAGGTTGGCGCCGTCGAGCGTGATCTCGGCGTCGAAATGGGCGCCCTCGTCGGTGCGCAGGGTCTGCCAGAAGCGCACCGCCTTCTCCCACGCCTCGCCCTTCGGTGCCTTGGGGCGGCCCTCCAGATAGGCGAAGGCCTTCTCGTCGGGCGCCACGAGGCCGGCACGGGCGCCGCCCTCGATGGTCATGTTGCACACCGTCATCCGCCCTTCCATGGACAGGGTGGTGATGGCGTCGCCGGCATATTCGATCACGTAGCCGGTGCCGCCGGCGGTGCCGATGGTGCCGATGATGGCGAGGATCACGTCCTTCGCGCCGACGCCCTCGGGCAGCGGCCCGGAGACGGTGACGCGCATGTTCTTCGCCTTCTTCTGGATCAGCGTCTGGGTGGCGAGCACATGCTCCACCTCGGACGTGCCGATGCCGTGGGCGAGCGCGCCGAACGCGCCATGGGTCGAGGTGTGGCTGTCGCCGCAGACGATGGTGGTGCCCGGCAAAGTGAAGCCCTGCTCGGGACCCACCACGTGGACGATGCCCTGGCGCTTGTCGAAGCCGTCGTAATATTCGATGCCGAATTCCTTGGTGTTCTCGGCGAGCGCGGCGATCTGCGCCACGCTCTCGGGATCCGGGTTCGGCAGGGTGCGGTCGGTGGTGGGGACGTTGTGGTCCACCACGGCGAGGGTCTTCTCCGGCGCGCGCACCGGGCGGTGGGCGGTGCGCAGGCCCTCGAAGGCCTGCGGGCTCGTCACCTCATGCACCAGGTGGCGGTCGATGTAGAGCAGGCAGGTGCCGTCGTCCTGCCGCGTCACCACGTGGTCGTCGAAGATCTTGTCGTACAGGGTGCGGGGGCCGCTCGCGGGTGCGTTCATGGGATATCCTAGGGATGAGCCCCGGCGCGCGGGCGCCGGCGGGGCAAAAGGGCGATGACGTGCGAAAGGGTGGCGTCAGCGCCGACGCATCGCCGAAGCGGCGGTGGTGAAGCGGCCGAAGAAGCGGCCCGGCAGGCGCACGTGATCGGGCACCGCCGCAAATTCCATGGTGGTGCGCGCGAACGGGCCGGCGGCACAGACGGCCGCCCGCTTCACGAAGAGAAAGCGCGCGCACGAGGAAGTCATGGCGCGGTTTTTATCAGGTCCAGGGTGCGCCGACAATCGTCCGCGCAGGAAAGCGGGCCCTCGGGCCATGCCGCGTTGCGGGATCGTCGCCGCGCTGTGGTATCCGGGCGGAGGATCGTTCCGCAACGCCGCCGCCGGGCGGATGCCGGAACGCGCAGCCAACGGGCGGGGGACCAGGTGCGCTTCATCGAAACCTTCAATCTTCTCGATTATCTCGATACCCTCGTGAGCCTCGGCTCGGCCTTCGTGCTGGGCACCCTGATCGGCGCCGAGCGGCAATACCGCCAGCGCACTGCGGGCCTGCGCACCAACGTGCTGGTGGCGGTGGGGGCGGCCACCTTCGTGGACATCGCCTCGCGCATCGGCGGCCCCACCGATGCCATGCGCGTCGCCGCCAACGTGGTCACCGGCGTCGGCTTCCTCGGCGCCGGCGTGATCATGAAGGAAGGCCTCAACGTGCGCGGCCTCAACACCGCGGCGACGCTGTGGTGCTCCGCCGCCGTCGGCTGCTGCACCGGCACCGACATGCTGGCCGAGGGCGTGCTCGTCACCTTCATCGTCATCGCCGGCAACACCATCCTGCGGCCCGCCGCCAACATCATCGACCGGATCCCGCTGAGCTCGGCGGCGTCGGAGGTGAATTACGAGGTGCGCGTCACCACCACCGTCATGGCGGCCGACGACGTGCGCACGGCGCTCATCGCCCAGCTCGAAGCGGCGAAATATCCGGTGGGCGACGTGACCGCCACCTTCCAGGGCGACGAGATCATGGAGCTGGTGGCCCGGCTGGTGAGCACGGCGGTGGAGCGCGACGAGCTGGACACCGTGGTCAAGACGCTCGCGCTCCTGCCCCATGTGCGCCACGCCGGCTGGGAAAGCTCGACCCAGGACTGAGCGCCGCCGGGCGCCTCACCGCGCCAGATGGTGCAGCACGATGCCGGAGGTGGTGGCGACGTTCAGGCTGTCGAAGCCGCCCGCCATGGGAATGCCCACCGGCCGCACCGCCCCGAGCACCTCGTCCGGCAGGCCCGGCCCCTCGGTTCCGAACAGCGCCGCCACCCGCGGCGGGCGTGCCACCTCGGCGAGCCGCTCGCCGGCCGAGGGCGACAGCGCCAGGACCTCGAAGCCGTGGCGCCGCAGCAGCCCGGCCATGGCGAGGCCGTCCGGCACCCGCGCGTACGGTACCTTCAGGGACGCCCCCACCGAAACCCGGATCGCCTTGCGGTAGAGCGGATCGCAGCAGGTGGCGTCGAGCAGCACCGCGTCCGCCCCGAAGGCCGCGGCATTGCGGAAGATGCCGCCGAGATTGTCGTGATTGGCGAGCCCCACCAGCCCCACCACCAGCGCCTCCGCCCCGAGCCCCGCCAGGAGATCCCCGGCTGCCGGCGCGGGCGCCGCCTGTCCCAGCGCCAGGATGCCGCGATGGATGGGAAACCCGACCACGGCATCCATCACCTCCTGCCCGGCCACATAGACCGGCAGGTCGGGCGGGAGGGTCTCGACCAGGGCGGCAAGGCGCTCGGCCTGGGCCTGCGACAGCAGCAGGGAGAGCGGGCGATGCCGCGCTCCGCCCAGCAGCAGGCGCAGCACCACCTCGCCTTCGGCCATGAAGCGGCCCTCGCGGCCCACGAGGTCGCGCTCGCGCACGGCGCGATAGTCCGCGATGCGCGGGTCGTCCGGACGGCTCACAGCGATCACCATGGGCCGGGACCTACAACGGGCGGCGCTTCACCGAAGCCGGCGCGCCGGTGGAGGCGCGCACCACCAGGCGCGGTTCCAGCACCACGCGCTCCACCGCGCGCCGCGGATGAAGGATGCGCGCCAGGGCGAGCTTGGCCGCCTCGTGCCCGTAATCGGCGATGCGCGCATCGATGGTGGTGAGGCCGGGATGCCAGAGCGCGGTCTCGGCAATCTCGTCGAAGCCGACGAGCGAGAAGTCCCGACCGGCCGTGAGCCCGGCCGCCTGCAGCCCCATCACCGCGCCGAACGCGGTCAGGTCGTTGAAGCAGACCGCGGCGGTGGGCGGCTCATCGAGCGCCAGCAGGCGGTCGATGGCGATGCGCCCTTCCTCGCGGTGGCCGGGCGCCGAGATCACCAGCTCGGGCAGGAAGGGCAGCCCCGCCTGCGCGAGGCCGGCGCGATAGCCGGCGAGCCGCTTGCGCCCAGTGGACACGCCCTCGAAGCCGCCCATCATGGCGATGCGCCGGTGGCCGAGCGCGATCAGGTGCTCCACCGCCATGGACATGCCGCGCAGGTCGTCGGAGCCGGCGAAGTCGAACGGCGCGTCCTCGATCTCGCGGGTGACCTGCACCACCGCGGTCCCGGTGGCCGCGAGGCAGGCGAGATCCTCCGCCGTCGACCAGGCCACGGGGCAGACGATCACCGCATCGGGCCGGTATTCGGCGAGGGTGTTCAGGGCCCGCGCCTGGCGCGCCACATCCTCCCGGCCGACGCCCAGCAGCACCGTCTTGCCGGCCGCCGAAAGGGCGCTCTCGATGGCCTCGAGCAGCTCGGCGAAGGCGGGATTGACGATATCGTGCAGGCCGACGCCGATGATGTTGGTGCGCGCCGTGCGCAGCGCCGCCGCCGCCCGGTTGGCGACATAGCCCCGCGCCCGGGCGGTCTCCTGCACCCGCAGGCGCGTGGATTCGGCCACCACCGGGCTCGCGCGCAGAGCGAGCGACACGGTTGCGGTCGATAGTCCGAGCTCCGCCGCAAGGCTCTGAAGCGTCACCCGCCCCTCCAAGGGGGCTGCCGTATCGGTCATGAACCGTCCTGTCGTCACGCTGCCCGACCGGAAGCGGGCACCACCGCCGCTTCCGCCCCAGGACGCATTGAGCCCGTGGCCTGCGGCCACACCAAACCAGACCGCAATCGATGGTCGCAACAGCTAAATCCGCCACCTGCCGCGTCAGTCCGCCACCCCGTGCGAAAGCTGTATCCGATGGAACACGGGACACGGGGCTTTGACTTGCTGCCGCGGGCCGGCGCCGCAATCCTCCGCGCCATCGGAGGACAGGAGCGATGCATATCGTCAGGAGGCGGGGCTGGGAGCTGCCGGAGGCCACGGCGACCCCCGAGGCGGTCTATCTCTCGCGCCGCGCCATGTTGAAGGCGGGCGCGGGCACACTCGGCGCCATTGCGCTGCCCGGCACTTTGGTGCCGGCCGCCCTCGCGCCCACCGCCGCACTCGCCCAGCGCGTCACCGAAGTGCCGGATCCGTCCGCCCATCTCTACCCCGCCAAGCGTTCCGACACCTTCACCCTGGACCGGCCGATCACACCGGAGGCCAAGTCCAGCACGGTGAACAATTATTACGAGTTTAGCTACGGCAAAAACGTGGCGCCTTCCATGACCCGCTTCGCCCGCCGCCCCTGGGTGGTAAAGGTGGATGGTCTGGTGGAGAAACCGTTCGAGATCGGCATCGACGACCTCCTCGCCCGCTTCCCCCTGGAGGAGCGGCTCTACCGCCACCGCTGCGTCGAGGCGTGGTCCATGGCGGTGCCGTGGACCGGCTTTCCCATGAAGGCGTTCGTGGACTACGCCAAGCCCCTGTCCGGCGCCAAGTTCGTGCGCATGGAGACCTTCCTCGACCCCAAGGTCGCCCCCAACCAGCGCGACTTCCGCTATCCCTGGCCCTATGTGGAGGGCCTCACCATGGCTGAGGCCACCAACGAGCTCGCCTTCCTCGTCACCGGCGTCTACGGCAAGCCGGCGCCGGCCCAGTTCGGCGCGCCCCTGCGCATCGCCCTGCCGTGGAAATACGGCTTCAAGTCGATCAAGGGGATCGTGCGCTTCTCCTTCACCGACAAGCAGCCGGTCGGCTACTGGGAAGAGGTGCAGGGCTCCGAATACGGCTTCTGGGCCAATGTGAACCCCAAGGTGCCCCATCCGCGCTGGAGCCAGGCGAGCGAGGAGGACATCGCCACCGGCGAGCGGCGCCCCACCCTGCTCTACAACGGCTATGGCGAGCAGGTGGCCGGCCTCTACAAGGGGCTGGAGGACGCCAGGATCTGGTTCTGACGCCCCGCCTTCAGGCCTCCACGTCCACCCCCATGCGGCGCTCCGGCTCGGCGTAGCCCTGGGGCGCCTCGCCCGCCTCGAACGGCGCGTCCACCTCGACGAAGGTGTCCGGGTAGAAGCCGTTGAAATGGGTGCGCAGGGAGAGGGAATAGGCGCCGATGTGGCCGATCTCGATCCAGTCGCCGGTATCCACCGTCTCCGGCAGATAGAAGGGGCGCGACAGCACGTCCACGCTGTCGCAGGTGGCGCCGTAGATGCGGAAGGGCGCGATCTGGTCGGCCCGCCCGGTGCGGCGCAGGTGTCGCGCCGGATCGGGGATGTGGCGCACCGGCAGGACGATCTTGCCGGTCCAGGAATCCGACAGCGAGGCCCAGATGCCGTCGTTGATGTAGAGCCGCTGGCCCTTCTTCAGCAGCACCCGCGCGATCACCGAGAAGGCCCGCGCCACGATCACCCGCCCCGGCTCCGCCACCAGCGGCGTGTCGGCAAAGCCGAAGCGCTCCACCGCGGCCATGAGACGCGCCATGATGCCGTCCAGCTCCGGCATGGGCGGGGCCGGGCGGCGCGGGTCCGCGGCATAGGGCGCGGGAAAGCCGCCGCCCACGTCGAGGGCGGCGATGGGCACCCGCGCCGCATCGCGCACCTCGGCGGCGAGGGCCACGGCCCGCTCGTAGGTGAGGGCATCCTCCACCTGGCTGCCCACGTGGAAGCACAGGCCGCACCGGATGCCGAGGTCATGGATGCGCTCGAGCAGCTCCGCCGCATGGCCCGGCGCGGCGCCGAACTTCTTCGACAGCTCATAGGCCGCGTCGCCCTTGGAGGCGATGCGCACGAACAGGGTGAGATCGTGCGGGTCGAGATCGAGGCCGCGCACGATGCGCAGGATCTTCGCCACCTCGTCCTCGTGATCGAGCGACATCACGCGGATGCCGTACTGCTCCAGCGCTAGGCGGATGTCCGACTGCGCCTTCACCGGGTGCATGTAGAGGAGTTCGGCGCCCGGGGCCGCCGCGCGCGCCGCCGCGAATTCCGCCGGGCTCGCCACGTCGAAGGCGTTCACCCCCACCCGCGCCAGAACGTCGAGCACCATGGGCTCGCCATTGGTCTTCACCGCATAGGCGGTCTTGCCGGGAAAGGCCTTGAGGAAGCTGCGCGCATCGGCCGCCAGCACGGTCGGGCGGAAGCAGTAGACCGGCTGATCGGGGCGCAGGGCGAGGGCCGCCGCGCGCCCGTCGGCGAAGCGCTCGCGCACGGCGCTCGCTCCGGACGGCTCAAGATGTGACGCGCGGCCGGGATCGGTCATGATGGCCTCCGGAGGCTCCTGTCTCGCGCCTAGAAACGGGTCGGCCGCGCCCGCGTCAACCGCCGCGGCGCCGAATCCTCGGCCGAGGCCCGTCGCGCCATTCTATCCCGGCCGGCGGGAAATCCGACCCCCGTGCCGTGGGCGCGGCGGAATTCCCCGCCGGCATGGGGCGCGACGCATTTTTCCCGCCAAGTGTGGCTCTCCTGCGCTTGACCGGCTTTCCACGGCATCCCATCGTCCGGCCGGAATACGTCCAGCCGGAAGGGGCGCCGGCGCGGGACGGGCAGAGGGACTGGAGAGGACGATGCAGGATCACGCTTTGGTGCCAACGGCCGGTTCCCGGGGCGCGGCGGGGCGCGCGACCTTGCTTGCCGCCGTCCTCGGCGCCCTCGCCTTGATCGCGCTCGGCCTCGGCGCGCCGGCCGCCCGGGCTGCCACCCTGCTCGAGAAGAACTTCTGGCTGTCCGGCCCGGAATACAGCGGCGACGTGCCGGTGTGCGCCGAGCCCAAGGCGCTGGAGCTCATCGCCAAGCGCTTCGCCGAGACCGACGAGATGTATTGGCACACCGGCCTGCGCGTGGTGGAGCTCGACCGGGTCAACGAGATCGCCTTCCGGCCCTGGGGCCCGGCCTATCTGCCGCGCCGCTATTGCAGCGCCCGCGCCCTGACCTCCGACAACCGCCGCCGTGCCGTCTATTTTTCCATCATCGAGGACGGCAGCTTCATCGGTTGGACCTGGGGCGTCGAGTGGTGCATCATGGGCCTCGATCACAACTTCGCCTACGCCCCGTCCTGCAAGATGGCGCGGCCGTGACCGGCCTGCTCCGGTTGCGCGGCGCCCTGTCCCGGCCCTGGCGGTCACCTCCCCGGCCCGGCGTTTCCCGCAACCGGACCGGCGGGCATCAGGCGCTCTTTGCGGCCGTGCTGATTCTCGCCGCCGGGCTGCTCGCCGGCCCCCTCGCGGCGCGGCAGCGCGATGTGCCGGGCGAATTCGATTTCTACGTCCTGTCCCTGTCCTGGTCGCCCGCCTATTGCGAGGCCGAGGGCGGGCGGGCCGACGACGAGCCGCAATGCTCCCGCGTGCGGCCCTATGCCTTCGTGGTGCACGGCCTGTGGCCGCAATACGAGCGCGGCTTTCCCCAGTCCTGCGCCCGCCCGGCGCCCTATGTGCCCAACCCGCTGGTCAATTCCATGCTGGACGTGATGCCGAGCCGCCAGCTCGTCATCCACGAATGGAAGAAGCATGGCACGTGCTCGGGGTTGTCCAGCGAGGATTATTTCGCTCTGGTGCGCAAGGCCTCCGCCAAGGTGACTATTCCGCCCCAGTTCGTCCGCCTCAACGCCGCCCGCACCGTCTCCCCCGACGAGGTGGAGCAGGCCTTCGAGGCCGCCAACCCGGGGCTTGAGGGCGACATGATCTCGGTGGGCTGCGACCGGCGGCGGCTGCGCGAGGTGCGCATCTGCCTGTCGCGGGACCTCGGATTCCGCACCTGCCCCGAGGTGAACCGCCTGACCTGCCGGCGCGACAGCATCGTCATGCCGCCGGTGCGCGGGGGCAACTGACGCCACTGCCCCCCGAGCGCGGGAGGACGCGCGACGCCCCTGCGCGCGCCAGGGCCGCTGTGCTATCGAAGCGCCCATGAACTACCGGCACGCCTTCCATGCGGGCAATCCCGCCGACGTGATGAAGCACGCGGCGCTCGCCCGCATCCTCACCTATCTCAACCGCAAGGATTCGGCCTATCGGGTGCTGGACACCCACGCCGGCGCCGGGCTCTACGACCTTGCCGGCGCCTCGGCCCAGCGCACCGGCGAGGCGCTCGCCGGCATCGCGAAGGTGCTCGACGCCCCGCTGCCCGAGGCGGCCGCATCCCTGCTCGCGCCCTATTTCGACACCATCCGCACCCTGCGCGCCGAGGGGCGCGAGCTCTATCCGGGCTCGCCCGCGCTGGCGCTCGCGCTGTCCCGTCCGCAGGACAAGCTGCTGCTCTGCGAGACCCACAAGGAGGAGCGCGCCAAGCTGGAGAAGCGCATCGGCGCCGATCCGCGCGCCAAGGGCCGGGTGAAGATCCTGCCCCAGGACGGCTGGCAGGCGATCACCGCCCATTTGCCGCCGCGCGAGCGGCGCGGCCTCGTGCTGGTGGATCCGCCGTTCGAGGAGGAAGGCGAGTTCCACCGCCTGGTGGAGGGGCTGAAGGCGGCGCATACCCGCTTCGCCACCGGCATCGTGATGCTGTGGTATCCCATCAAGGACCTGCGCGCCGTGGATGCCTTCCGCCGCGAGGTGGCGCAGCTCAAGCTGCCCAAGACCCTGCGCGTGGAGATGGATTTCGCCGAGGTGCGGACGCTCGACGCCCTCTCGGGCAGCGGGCTCATCATCGTCAACCCGCCGTTCACCCTCGCCGACGAGATGCGCACCATCCTCAATGCGCTCACCCCGCTGATGGCGCGCGACGGCAAGGGGCGGGCGCGGGTCTCCTGGCTGACGGCGGGCGGCTGATCGCGCCCTCAGGCGCGGGCGGCCGAGCCGATGCGCGGCACCGGGATCATGAGCTGGCGCGCGTTCAGCTCCTGATAGGTGCGGTCCAGCACCCGGCGGGCGATCTCCACCAGTTCGTCCGCCTCGGCCCGGGAGAGGGTGAAGGGCGGGGCCAGCACCATGCTGTCGCGCACCGCCCGCATGACGAGACCGTTCTTCAGCGAGATATCGCGGCAGATCAGGCCGATGGTGCCCTCCTCGGCGGCGAACCTCGCGCGCGACGGCTTGTGCGGGGTCAATTCCAGCGCGCCGATGAGGCCCACCATGCGCGCCTCGCCCACCAGGGGATGCTCGGCCAGCTTCAGCCACTGGTTCTGGAGATAGGGGCCGATGTCCGACTTCACCCGCTCCACCAGCTTCTCGTCTTCCATGATCTTGAGGTTGGCGAGCGCCGCCGCGCAGCCGCCGGGATGGGCGGAATAGGTATAGCCGTGGTGGAACTCGCCGCCCTTCTCGATGAAGCCCTCGGCCACCCGGTCACCGACGATCACGCCGCCGAGCGGGAAGTAGCCGGAGGTGATGCCCTTGGCGAAGGTGATGATGTCCGGCGCGACGCCCATGAGCTGGCTGCCGAACCACTCGCCGGTGCGCCCGAAGCCGCAGATCACCTCGTCGCACACCAGGAGCACGTTGCGCTCGCGGCAGATGCGCTCCACCTCGGGCCAGTAATTGGCCGGCGGGATGATGACGCCGCCCGCCCCCTGGATCGGCTCGCCGATGAAGGCCGCCACATTCTCCGGACCCGCCTCGTCGATGGCGCGGGCCACCTCCCAGGCGCAGGCGAGACCGAAGTCCTCGGGCGTCATCTCCCCGCCCTCGCCCCACCAATAGGGCTGCTGCACATGGATGATGCCCGGGATGGGCAGGCCGCCCTGGCCATGCATCGGCCGCATCCCGCCGAGCGAGGCGCCGCCCACGGTGGAGCCGTGATAGGCGTTGCGCCGGGAGATGAAGATGGACTTCGACGGCTGCCCCATCGCATCCCAATAATGGCGCACCATGCGGATCACCGTGTCCACCGCCTCCGAGCCGCCGGAGGTGAAGAACACATGGTTCATGCCGTCCGGCGCGACCTTGGCGATGGCGGCGGCGAGCTCGGCGGCGCCGGGATGGGTGGTCTTGAAGAAGGTGTTGTAATAATCGAGCTGGTGGAGCTGGGCGGCGATGGCCTCGACGATCTCCGAGCGGCCGTGCCCCACCTGGGAGCACCACAGGCCCGACATGCCGTCGAGGATCTTGTTGCCCTCGCTGTCGAAGATGTACGACCCCTTCGCCCCGGTGATCACCCGCACGCCCTCGGCATTGAGCGACTTGGTGTCCGAGAAGGGATGGAGATGGTGCTGCGCGTCGAGCTGCCGCCAATGGGTGGTGGAATTGGACAACGAGGCCATCGGAACGCACGAGCTCCCTGATCCGGTCGCGAGGACGGCCGCGGGGCCGCCCCTTCGATCCCATGAATAGCGTTCGGCTGCGGTTTTGTAATGCGGCAAGATGAAGGGCCGAGGGGCGCTAGAGGCGCGTCCACACGGCCTTCAGATCGGAATATTTCTCCAGCGCATGCAGGGACTTGTCACGCCCAAAGCCGGACTGCTTCACGCCGCCGAAGGGGGTGGTGATGTCGTCCACGTCGAAGCAGTTCACATAGACGACCCCGGCCTTGAAGCGCCGCGCCACCTTGTGGGCGGCGCCGAGATCGGCGCTCCACACCGAGGCGCCGAGGCCGTAGATGGTGCCGTTGGCGATCGCCACCGCCTCGTCGAGCCCGTCGAAGCCGATCACCGACAGCACCGGCCCGAAGATCTCCTGCTGGGCGAGGGAAGAGCCCGGCGCCACCTCGTCGAACACGGTGGGCGCCACGAAGGCGCCGCCGGTCTCCTCATGCACCGCCATGCCGCCGGTGACGAGCCGCGCGCCCTCCTCCTGCCCCTTGGCGATGGCCGAGAGGATGCGCCCCTGATGGGTGCGGCTCACCACCGCCCCTGCGGGGGAGGATGGATCGAGCGGATCGCCCGGCATCCAGCGCGGCGCCAGCGCGGCGATGCGCGCCACCAGCTCGGCGCGGATGCGGTTGTCCACCAGCAGCCGGGAAGCCGCCGTGCACATCTCGCCCTGATTGAAGAAGATGCCGCCGGCCACGGCCTCGGCCACCGCGTCGAGATCCTTCACGTCATGGGCCACCACGAAGGCGGTCTTGCCGCCGCATTCGAGGCCCACGCGCTTCAGGTTGCTGTCGGCGGAATAGCGCAGGAAATACTTGCCCACCTCGGTGGACCCGGTGAAGGCGATGGCGTCCACATCCATGTGCAGCCCCAGCGCCTTGCCCGCCTC
>JAFIHR010000468.1 GCA_017849325.1 Xanthobacter autotrophicus
CGCCAAGCACGCCATGCTGCGCGCCGGCCTCGGCTACGGAAGCATGCCGGCGCACATGGTGGAGGCGGATCTCGCGGCGGGGGATCTGGTGCGCATCGTGCCGGCGGAGTGGGACGGGCAGATGGGCGGGGTCACCGTGCCTATGTGCCTTGCCCGCCGCCTTGAAGGCCCCACCGGGCCCGCCACCCAATGGATGGCCGAGCACCTCGCCCTCGTCTCGCAGAACGTGCGCGGGTCCGCGCCGCTGCCTTAGCCGAGGCGCCGCATCTTGCGCACTGCCGCACGGGCCGGCGAAGCGTGTGGGGGCGCTCTTGCCGGGCGCGCGAAGTTTTTTCAACAAATGTTGATCAAGGCGATGGCGGCGCCCCGCCGTCCTTGGCATCTTGCAATGCGCCGGCCGGCGGGGCGCCGGTTGAAAGGCCGGGTTTCGTCGCGCGCCGGGCGGGCCGAAGGGATGGCGGCGCGCCTTGACAGGGGATTTCGTTCGCCGACACAATCTCCTCGCCGAGGGGCGGTCGGCGCGAGTGGTGCGGATCTCGACGGCGGCGCCTTTCCGGGCGCGGTCCGGTCCCGCCGTTTCGTCATGCGGAGAGGGATCGGTCATGACAGCAAGCGCCGGGATGGGAAGCGCAAGGCGGTGGATACTCGTCGGCCTCGTGCTGCTCGTGGCGGTGGCCGGCTATTTCGCCTACGAGAAATATCTGGCCCACGACCTGCCGGAGGGCATTGCCCGCGGCAACGGCCGGATCGAGGCCACCGAGATCGACATCGCCACCAAGACGCCGGGCCGGATCCGGGAGATCCTGGTGGACGAGGGCGATTTCGTCACTGAGGGCCAGGTGCTGGCGCGCATGGACACGGACCAGCTTCAGGCGCAGCGCCGGCAAGCGCAGGCGCAGCTCGAGCGCGCCACCATTGGGGTCGAGACCGCTAACAGCCTCGTCACCCAGCGTGAGGCCGAGCGCAAGGCGGCGGTCGCCGTGGTGGCCCAGCGCAAGGCGCAGCTCGATCAGGCCGAGCGCAAGCTGGCGCGCTCCGCCGCGCTTGTGAAGAACAACACCGTGTCCGAGCAGGTCTATGACGACGACCGCGCCGCCGCCGAGGCCGCCCGCGCCGCGGTGAGCGCCGCCGAGGCGCAGCAGGCGGCGAGCGAGGCCGGCATCAATGCCGCCAAGGCCCTGGTGGTGGATGCCCGGGCCGCGGTGGATGCCGCCAGGGCGGCCATCGAGAGCATCGATGCGGACCTCAACGACAGCATCCTCAAAGCCCCCCGCGACGGGCGGGTGCAGTACCGCGTGGCCCAGCCGGGCGAGGTGCTGTCCGCCGGCGGGCGGGTGCTGAACCTCGTGGACCTGGAGGATGTCTACATGACCTTCTTCCTGCCCACGGCGGAAGCCGGACGCATTTCCATGGGCACCGACGCGCGCATCGTGCTCGATGCCATTCCGCAATATGTGGTGCCCGCCAAGGTGAGCTATGTGGCCGACGTCGCCCAGTTCACCCCCAAGACGGTGGAGACCGAGGAGGAGCGGCAGAAGCTCACCTTCCGCGTCAAGGCGCAGATCCCGCCCGAGCTGCTCAAGCGCTACGTGCGCTTCGTGAAGACCGGCCTGCCGGGCGTCGCTTATGTGCGGCTCGATCCGAACGTTGCCTGGCCGGAGACCCTGGAGAAGGGCCTCGTGAAATGAGCGACGGCGCGGCTGCGGCGCGCGGGCCTGCCGATGCGCCGGCTACCGGCGGGCCCGGCGGGACGGCGCCCTTCGCCCGCCTGACCGGCGTCAGCCTCGTCTACGGCCGGACCCGCGCGCTTGACGGCGTGAGCCTCGACCTGCCCTCCGGCTGCATGGTGGGGCTCATCGGGCCGGACGGGGTGGGCAAATCGAGCCTCCTGTCGCTCATCGCCGGGGCGCGGGCGCTCCAGCAGGGAGGAGTAGAGGTGCTGGGCGGCGATATGGCGTCGGCTTCCCACCGGCGCGCCACCTGTCCGCGCATCGCCTACATGCCCCAGGGGCTTGGGCGGAACCTTTATCCCACCCTCTCGGTATTCGAGAATGTGGAGTTCTTCGGCCGCCTGTTCGGCCAGGACCGGGCGGAGCGCGATGCGCGCATCGCCGCGCTCCTGAAGAGCACGGGCCTTGCGCCCTTCGCCGACCGGCCGGCCGGCAAGCTCTCCGGCGGCATGAAGCAGAAGCTCGGCCTGTGCTGCGCCCTCATCCACGATCCGGACCTGCTCATCCTCGACGAGCCCACTACCGGCGTCGATCCGCTCTCCCGCCGCCAGTTCTGGGAACTGATCGACGACATCCGCGCCGGCCGGCCCGGCATGAGCGTGCTGGTCGCCACCGCTTACATGGAGGAGGCGGCGCGCTTCGATTTCCTCGTCGCCATGAACGCCGGCCGGGTGCTCGCCACCGGCGCGCCGGCCGAGCTGATGGCGAAGACCGGGACGGCCAACCTCGACGCTGCCTTCATCGCCTTCCTGCCCGAGGCGGAGCGCAGGGGGCACGAGGCTGTGGTCATCCCGCCGCGCCCCGCGGGGGCGGACGGCGAGATCGCCATCGAGGCCGAGCACCTCACCATGCGCTTCGGTGACTTCACGGCGGTCAACGACGTGAGCTTCCGCATCGCCAAGGGCGAGATCTTCGGCTTCCTCGGCTCCAACGGCTGCGGCAAGACCACCACCATGAAGATGCTCACCGGGCTGCTGGCGGCGAGCGAAGGCACAGCGCGCCTGTTCGGCAAGCTGGTGGAGGCGGACGACATCGAGCTGCGCCGCCGGGTCGGCTACATGAGCCAGGCCTTCTCGCTCTATACCGAGCTGACGGTGCGCCAGAATCTCGATCTGCACGCGCGCCTGTTCGGCATGGCGCCGGAGAAGATCGCCCCCCGCATCGCCGAGATGGTGGCGCGCTTCGAGCTTGCCGAGGTGGTGGACGCGCTGCCCGACGCGCTGCCGCTCGGCATCCGCCAGCGCCTGTCCCTCGCCGTGGCCATGATCCACGGTCCGGAGATGCTGATCCTCGACGAGCCCACCTCGGGGGTGGACCCCGTCGCCCGCGACGGCTTCTGGCGCATCCTCGCCGACCTGTCGCGCACGGATCATGTGACCATCTTCGTCTCCACCCATTTCATGAACGAGGCGGCGCTGTGCGACCGCATCTCGCTGATGCATGCGGGCCGGGTGCTGGTGTCGGACACGCCGGCCGCCATCGTCGAAAGCCGCGGGGCGCAGGATCTCGAAGGCGCCTTCATCGCCTATCTGGAGGAGGCCATCGGCGCCACGGCGGGGGAGGGGCCGGGCGCACCTTCCGCCGTTCCAGATCCGGTCACGGCCCCGCCCGGCGGCGCGACGGACAGGGACGCCCGCGCCTTCAGCCTGCGCCGGATGCTGGCCTACAGCCGCCGCGAGGCGCTGGAGCTGAGGCGCGATCCCATCCGCGCCACCCTCGCCATCCTCGGCAGCGTCATCCTGATGCTGGTCATCGGCTATGGCATCACCCTCGACGTGGAGAAGCTCACCTTCGCCGTGCTCGACCGCGACGACACCGCGCTGAGCCGCGACTACACCCTGGAGATCGCCGGCTCGCGCTATTTCAGCGAGAAGCCGCCCCTCAGGGATTATGCCGACCTCGACCGGCGCATGCGCGCGGGCGAGATCAGCCTCGCCATCGAGATCCCGCCCGGCTTCGCGCGCGACCTGGAGCGGGGGCGCGAGGTTCAGGTCGCCGCCTGGATCGACGGCGCGATGCCCACGCGCGCGGAGACCGTCAAGGCCTATGTGCAGGGCATCCACACCCTCTGGCTTACCGAGAAGGCGCGCCGGCTCTATGGCGACGCGGCCACGCGGGGGGCCTTCGACCTCGCCATCCGCTACCGCTACAATCCGGACGTGAAGAGCGTCGTCGCCATGGTGCCGGCGGTGATCCCGCTGCTGCTGCTGATGATCCCGGCCATGCTGGCGGTGCTGAGCGTGGTGCGCGAGAAGGAACTGGGCTCCATCACCAATTTCTACGTGACGCCGGTGAC
>JAFIHR010000124.1 GCA_017849325.1 Xanthobacter autotrophicus
GCCCTCCATATCCGTTCGACGGGCCTCGGACCAAGGCGCGCCGGCCGGTAGCGGGCGGCCGCGAATCGCGGGCGGGACCGGAGAGGTAGTGCTGTGCATGCCTGCCGTTACGGTGTAAAGCCAAGGGGCGCGGCCGCACGGCGGATGCGGACACGGATTCGGGCGGCCAGGAGCGGGCTTGCGAGCCGGCGGACGGCCGAAGGATGAGTGCGGGAGACGGGCGATGCGTTGGGAGGATTTCCGAACCAGCTCCAATGTGGAGGACCGGCGCGGCGAGGGCGGCGGTTTCCGGATGCCGGGCGGTCGTGGCGGCCTCGGTATCGGCACCATCATCATCGTCGGCCTGATCGGCTGGGCGCTCGGCATCAACCCCATCGTGCTGCTCGGCGGCCTCGAAGCCTTCAACAGCATGACCGGCGGCAGCCAGCAGCAGGCGCCCGCGCCCCAGACCGGCCCCACCGGCGCGCCGGCCGACCAGCTCGGCAAGTTCGCCGCCACCGTCCTCGCCCAGACCGAGGACGTGTGGACCCAGGTGTTCCGCGCCCAGGGCAAGACCTATACCGATCCGACCCTGGTGCTGTTCACCGGCTCGACCCGCTCCGCCTGCGGCGGCGCGCAGTCGGCGATGGGGCCGTTCTACTGCCCGCTGGACCAGAAGGTTTACCTCGACGTCTCCTTCTTCCAGGACATGAAGCGCCGCTTCAACGCCGGCGGCGACTTCGCGGCGGCCTACGTGATCGCCCACGAGGTCGGGCACCACGTGCAGAACCTCATCGGCATCCTGCCCAAGGTGCAGCAGGCCCAGGCCCGCGCCTCCTCCCGTGCCGAGGGCAACGCCCTCTCCGTGCGGGTGGAGCTGATGGCCGACTGCCTCGCCGGCGTGTGGGCGGCCCAGGCGAACCAGCGCTTCCAGATCCTGGAGCAGGGTGACGTCGAGCAGGCGCTCAATGCGGCCACCGCCATCGGCGACGACCGCCTGCAGCGCCAGTCCCAGGGCTTCGCGGTGCCGGACAGCTTCACCCACGGCAGCTCGCAGCAGCGCGTGGAATGGTTCACCCGCGGCCTGAAGACCGGATCCATGCAGCAGTGCAACACCTTCCAGGCGGGCCTGTAACGGCGCGCCTCGTCAGGGTGCCGTAACCGCCTCCCGTACCGTCGGAGCGTTCCGTTCCGTCGGACCTCGGGGGTGCGGCTCCGCGTCGGCCATTGAAACCTTGACCCGCCTTCGCTATAGGGGCCTCAACTCACCCCGTAGGGGCCGGAAGGTCCTTTCCTCGGCCATGGCCGCAGTCCTCGTTCCTTGTACGAGACGGCTGCGGCCCTAAACGGTGCTGCAAAGCACATAAGAGGCGTCAATCCATGTCTTCGACGTTCGAAACGGTGGCCAACATCATCGCGGAAACCTGCGACGCTCCGCGGGACACCATCACGCCGGAGAGCCACGCCATCGATGACCTCGGCATCGACAGCCTCGACTTCCTCGACATTGCCTTCGCCATCGACAAGGCGTTCGGTATCAAGCTGCCTCTGGAGCAGTGGACGCAGGAGGTCAACGAGGGCAAGGCGACCACCGAGCAGTATTTCGTGCTCAAGAACCTGTGCGCGCGCATCGACGAGTTGGTCGCTGCGAAGACCGCGTGAGGGCGGACGGGGCTCATGCGTCCTGAAGTCTTCAAGATGATCGACCGGGTCGTGGCGATCGACCCGGACTGTCAGAAAATCCAGTGTCAGGGCCAGGTGCCCCTGGAAAGCTCCATCTTCGAGGGGCATTTCCCGGGCCACCCCATCATGCCCGGCGTGCTGCTGATCGAGGCGATGGCGCAGACCACCGGCTGGCTGATCCTGGCGCGCAATCGATTCTCCCACATGCCCTTCCTCGCCGCGGTGAAGGAGGCGAAGCTGCGCAGCTTCGTGCTGCCGGGCGAGAATCTCGACCTCTTCTCGGAACTGGTGCACGACGGCTCGGGCTACGCCATGGCCAAGACCGAAGTGAAGAAGGAAGGCGAGTCGAAGGCCATCTGCAGCGCCGAGCTCGCGTTCCGCGTGCTGCCCTGGCCCGAGGGCAAGATGAAGGCGGTGGTCCTCAAGGTGGCGGAGCACGTGCAATTCCCCCTGGCGGACTATGCCGATGCGTGAGGCTCCCGGCATGCGGCGTGACGTGCTCATCACAGGCATCGGCCTGGTCTCCTCCCTCGGCGAGGGGCCGGAGGCCCATTGGGCCGCGCTCACCTCCGGCGCCGCGCCGGTGACCGACGCCGCCACCTTCGCCCCTTACGTGGTGCACCCCCTCGTCGAGGTGGCCTTCGAGGCGCAGATCCCCAAGAAGGACCAGCGCCAGATGGAAGGCTGGCAGCGCATCGGCACCTATGCGGCCGGCCTCGCGCTCGATGCGGCGGGCATCGCCCGGAACGCCGACATCCTCGCCAAGACCGACATGGTGGTGGCGGCCGGCGGCGGCGAGCGCGATTTCGCCGTGGATACCGCCATCCTCAACGATCTGCACGCCTCCAACGACCCCGGCCGGATGCTCAACGAGCGCCTGCTGGCGGACCTGAGGCCGACGCTGTCGCTGGCCCAGCTTTCCAACCTGCTCGCCGGCAACATCTCCATCGTGCATGGCGTCACCGGCTCCTCGCGCACCTTCATGGGCGAGGAAAGCTCCGGCGTGGATGCGGCGCGCATCGCCTTCGCGCGCATCGCGGCGGGGCAGAGCGAGATCGCCCTCGTGGGCGGCTCCTTCAATGCTGAGCGCGAGGATACCCTCCTGCTCAGCGACCTCGACGAGTTCTGCATGAAGGACGCCTTCAAGCCCGTGTTCTCTGCCGAGGCGCCGGGGTTGGCGGCGGGCTCCATCGGCGCGTTCCTGGTGCTGGAATCCCCGGAGCATGCGGCGGCGCGCGGCGCGGCGGCCATCGCCAAGATCTCCGGCGTGTGGTCCGAGCGGGCCAGGCGCCAGGTGGCGGGCGCCATCAC
>JAFIHR010000011.1 GCA_017849325.1 Xanthobacter autotrophicus
CTCTCCCGCGCGCCGGACAGCTCCCATTTGACAGGGACCGTCCGGCTCCCCATGTTGCGGCCCGCTGCCTGGGGCACCCGTTGCAGGAAGGTCTCTCCCGTGATCTTCGATGCGGCGGGAGAAGCGGATAGGTTGGCGCTGTTCCGGGCAGCCAGCGCGGTTACGATCTGCCGAATGGCCGTCGAGGCGTCGGTTGGATCGCGGATCGCGCCGAAGCCGCGCAATGGGGCCACGGCTCACAAGAGACACGGATCGTCATGCAGGTCGTCATCGTCGAATCGCCCGCCAAGGCGAAGACGATCAACAAATACCTCGGCCCCGGCTATGAGGTGATCGCCTCCTACGGCCACGTGCGCGACCTGCCCTCCAAGGACGGGTCGGTGGAGCCGGATGCCGATTTCCACATGCTCTGGGAGGTGGATCCCAAGGCGCGGCAACGCCTCAACGACATCGCCAAGGCGGTGAAGGGCGCCGACGCGCTGATCCTCGCCACCGACCCGGACCGCGAGGGCGAGGCCATCTCCT
This sequence comes from Xanthobacter autotrophicus, assembly GCA_017849325.1. GTDB lineage: Bacteria > Pseudomonadota > Alphaproteobacteria > Rhizobiales > Xanthobacteraceae > Xanthobacter > Xanthobacter autotrophicus_B. The sequence goes on from JAFIHR010000011.1 coordinate 526, forward strand.
GGCACGTGCTGGAAGTGCTGCGCGAGAAGAAGGCGATCAAGGACCAGAAGGTCGAGCGGGTCGTCTTCAACGCCATCACCAAGCAGGCGGTGCTGGAGGCCATGAAGGCGCCGCGCGCCATCGACCTGGCGCTGGTGGATGCCTACCTTGCCCGGCGCGCGCTGGACTATCTCGTCGGCTTCACCCTCTCGCCGGTGCTGTGGCGCAAGCTGCCGGGCGCCCGCTCGGCGGGGCGCGTGCAGTCGGTGGCGCTGCGCCTCGTGTGCGATCGCGAGCGCGAGATCGAGACCTTCGTCGCGAGGGAATACTGGTCCATCCTCGCCCGCCTCGCGACGCCCCGCGCCGAGGAGTTCGAGGCCCGCCTCTCGGGCGCCGACGGCAAGAAGATCACCCGGCTTTCCGTGGGCACGGCGGAGGAGGCCAAGGCCTTCCGCGCGGCGCTGGAAAATGCCGCGTTCCGGGTGCGCTCGGTGGAGGCCAAGCCCCTCAAGCGCCATCCCCAGCCGCCCTTCACCACCTCGACGCTGCAGCAGGAGGCGAGCCGCAAGCTCGGCCTCGCCCCGGCGCGCACCATGCAGATCGCCCAGCGGCTCTACGAGGGCATCGACCTCGGCGGCGAGACCGTGGGCCTCATCACCTACATGCGAACCGACGGCGTGGACATGGCCCCCGAGGCCATCGCCGCCACCCGCGGCGTGATCGGCCAGCAGTTCCCCGCCCGCTACCTGCCGGGCGTGCCGCGCAAGTACACGGTGAAGGCGAAGAACGCCCAGGAGGCCCACGAGGCCATCCGCCCCACCGATCCCGCCCGCCACCCGCGCGAGATGGCGCGCCATCTCGATGGCGAGCAGGCCAGGCTCTATGAGCTGATCTGGATCCGCACCGTGGCGAGCCAGATGGAATCGGCGGAACTGGAGCGCACCACCGCCGATATCGAGGCCAATGCGGGCGGCCGCATCCTCGACCTCACCGCCACCGGCACGGTGGTGAAGTTCGACGGCTTCCTCACCCTCTATCGCGAGGGCAAGGACGACGAGGACGACGACGAGGAGAGCCGCCGCCTGCCCGCCATGAGCGGCGGCGAAAAGCTCGACAAGCGCGAGATCACCACCACCCAGCATTTCACCGAGCCGCCGCCGCGCTATTCGGAAGCCTCGCTGGTGAAGCGCATGGAGGAGCTGGGCATCGGCCGGCCCTCGACCTATGCCGCCGTGCTCGCCGTGCTGCGCGACCGCGAATATGTGAAGCTGGAGAAGAAGCGCCTCGTGCCCGAGGATAAGGGGCGGCTCGTCACCGCTTTTCTTGAAAGCTTCTTCAAGCGCTACGTGGAATACGACTTCACCGCCGATCTTGAAGAGAAGCTCGACGAGATTTCCGCCGCCGAGATCGACTGGAAGCAGGTGCTGCGCGACTTCTGGCGCGAGTTCAACCTGTCGGTGGAGGCCACCAAGGACCTGCGCGTCTCCCAGGTGCTCGACGCCCTCGACGAGATGCTCACCGCCCACATCTTCCCGCCGAAGGAAGACGGCGCGGACCCGCGCCTGTGCCCGACCTGCGGCAACGGGCGGCTGTCGCTGAAGATGGGCAAGTTCGGGGCCTTCATCGGCTGCTCCAACTATCCCGAATGCCGCCATACCCAGCCGCTCACCGGCGGTGAGAACGCCTCCGAGGGCGACGGCAACCGCTCGCTCGGGACCGATCCGGAAAGCGGCGAGGAGGTCACGGTGCGGGCCGGGCGGTTCGGCACCTACCTCCAGCTCGGCGAGGGCAAGGATGGGGAGAAGCCCAAGCGCTCCTCTTTGCCCAAGGGCCTGGCCCCGGCCGACGTGGACCTTGAGACCGCGCTGAAGCTGCTCGCCCTGCCGCGTGCCGTGGGCGTCCATCCCGAGGACGGCGAGCCGATCCTCGCCGGTATCGGGCGCTATGGGCCCTATGTGCAGCACGGGCGCACCTACGCCAATCTGGAGGGCGCGGACGACGTGCTGTCCATCGGCCTCAACCGCGCCGTGGTGCTGCTCGCCGAGAAGCAGGCCAAGGGCCGCGGCGGGCGCGGCGCGGCGGCCCCGGGGCGGACCCTGGGCGATCACCCCACCCTCGGCGGGCCGATCACCGTGCGGGCCGGGCGCTTCGGGCCATATGTGAACAACGGCAAGATCAACGCGACCCTGCCGAAGTCCGTGGATCCGGAAGCCTTGACCCTCGCCGAGGCGGTGGCGCTCATCGATGCCAAGGCGGC
>JAFIHR010000469.1 GCA_017849325.1 Xanthobacter autotrophicus
CCCAGCATGCGCCGGTTGAGCGGCGGATCGGTGGGGCGTGCGGCGGCGATCTTGTAGCCGTCGAGCCCGGCGCCGTTCAGGGGGCGGGTGATGTAGGTCCACTGGCCGCCGGCATTGTCCATCAGCACCCGGCCGCGCTTGGCGAGACCCTGGAACAGGGCGGCCGCCACCAGCGGCGAATTGGAGGCGAGCAGCCGCCCCTCGGAATCGAGCAGCCCCACCACCTGCCCCTTGTAGGCGGGCGCATCGGCCATGCGGGTTTCCAGCACGGACAGGCGGATGCCGAGGGCGATCGCGCCGGGCGCCGGATTGCCCTCGCTGCCCAGGGGCAGCTCGGCGCGCAGCGTGTCCTTGCCGAACAGGCTGTCCGCCGTGGGGGCCGAGACGGTGAAGCCGGACGCCTGCGGGGCCGCCATCCGCGTCGCCGCCTTCCCGGCGGCGGCAAACGCGGCCACCGGCACCGCGGAGCAGCGCACCGTCCCGTCCGGATCGAGCACGACGATGTTCGAGACGAACGGCAGCGTGAGGCGCGCGCCGCGCAGGGTGGGGCGGCAGTCGGCGTCGCCGCTCGCCACGCCGGGCTCGGTGCGCAGCGCCGCGAGGGTGCGCGCGGCGAAGGAGAAGAAGAATTCCACGTCGCCCGCCGCGGTGCTGGCGCCGTCGTCGAGCCGGGTGACCGCATCCGCCTCCATGCGCCGCACCTGGGCGATGCCCTGGGCGATGGAAAGCCCGGCGATGGGCACGATGGCCATCAGCAGCACGAGAACGAGGCGGCGGCGCACGCTGTCCATGAGGTTGCGCGGCTCGCCCACCGCGGCGGCAAAGATGGCGAGGCGCTTGCCGTGGCGCAGGCGCGCGGCGTCGACTTTGATCCACTCCATCAAAGGCCTCGAACCCCGCTGGGTCCGTGCGCGCTCGCCGTCATGACGCACTCCGTGGCATCCGGCCGGAAAGCCGGCCGGGCCGGCGCCGCCCGCCCTCCGCCTGCGCCGCGTCGGCGCGGCCCTCGCCGTGGCGTGATGGACGGTGCCGTTGACGTTCCGGATGCAAGCGTGTTCCCCTCGAACGTGTTCATCTTGCCCCGACCGCCGCGCCGATCTCACCCTGCCGCCCGGACCTGCGGCACGGCGGGGAGGCCGGGGTGCCGGCGGCTCATCCGCCGGGCGCCGCGGCACCTCGCCTTAAAGAAGGCTCAACGGCTTATATAATGAAAGTCAATACGATGGGTTCCCGCGCGAGGCGGAACTTTTTCGCCAGCCCGCGCGTTTTCACCTATTCGGTCCGAAGGTCTGACGCCGACAAGGAATGCCGCATGCCTCAGTCGCCGATCGTGAAGCAACTTCCCTACCTTCGTCGCTACGCCCGCGCCCTGCTCGGTTCCCAGGAGGCGGGCGACCTTCGGGTGAAGCAGACCCTCCAGGCGGTGATCGACGGCAAGGTGGCCATCGATTCCACCACCTCGCCCCGGGTGGCGCTGTTCAAGGCGTTCCACGAGAGCGGCCAGCATCGCCCGCAGGGCGCCGCCGCGCCGGCGCTGAGGGCCGACGAGCGGCTGCAATCCATCGACGCCGGCCCGCGCATCGCCTTCCTGCTCACCGCCATGGAGGGCTTCACCGCCGCCGAGGTGGCGACCATCCTCTCCATTCCGCCCGACGAGGTGGAGGCGCGGGTGCTCGCCGCCCAGGAGGAGATCGACCGGCAGACCGCCACGCGGGTGCTGATCATCGAGGATGAATGGGTGATCGCGCTCGATCTCAAGGCCCTGGTCACCGAGCTGGGCCACGAGGTGGTGGGGGTGGCGCCGACCCGCTCCAAGGCGGTGGAGCTGGCGCGCCAGGGCGACTTCGGCCTGGTGCTGGCCGACATCCAGCTCGCCGACGGCTCCTCGGGGATCGATGCGGTGACCGACATCCTCGAAAGCTTCAACGTGCCGGTGATCTTCATCACCGCCTTCCCCGACCGCCTGTTGACCGGCGAGCGGCCCGAGCCCACCTATCTCATCGCCAAGCCCTTCTTCGCCGAGACGGTGAAGGCGACCATCGCCCAGGCGCTGTTCTTCCACGAGGCGCGCAGCCGGCCTGAGGCAGCGCAAATCGCCTGACGCGGAGCCGCGCTAAGAAGGGCCGGCGCGGGCCATCCGGCGCGCGCGGGCGCAGATCAACATGGCGGAGCACGCAGCATGGACAGCAAGGCCAAGGGCGCGGAGAAGGGGCCGGAGGAGGAGACCGATCTGGCGCAGGTGCGCGCCGATCTGGAGAAGCTGAAGGACGATCTCGCCCTCCTCATGGATGCCATGGGCCGCAAGGCGCAGCGCCGGGTGCGCCACGCCACGGACACGGCCGAGGTCGCCGCCGCCGGGATGGGCGACTGGGCGGAAGACCAGTATGCAGCGCTGCGCGAGACCATCCGCGCCCAGCCCATCACCGCCTGTGCCCTGGCGGCGGGTTTCGGCCTGCTGCTGGGCCAGATGCTGCGGCGCTGAGCGCAGGCCGGCGGGCGGGCTAGTCGTCCGTCACCTCGAGCCCCATGGCGCGGAGCGCCGCGCGCAGGGTGGAGCCGTCATAGGGCCTGGGAAGCAGGGCGATGCGGGTTGCCGCGCCGATCTCCAGATCGAGCTCGTCGGCGCGGTAGCCGGTGGACACGAGGACCGGCAGGTCCGGCCTCTGCGTCTTCAGCAGGCGCACCAGCGCGTCGCCGTCCATGTCCGGCAGGCCCACGTCCACGATGGCGAGGGTGAGGGCCTCGCCCCCGGCATCGAGCGCGCGCACCGCGGCGAGGGCCTGGGAGCCGTGCGAGGCGGCGGCGACGCGGAAGCCGGCCTCCTCGAGGATTTCGCGGGCCACCATGGCGACGATGGGCTCGTCCTCTACGAGAAGGATGATCCCCCGGCGCGGTGGCTGGTCCTCTCGCGCGTTCACCGATCGCTTGCTCCGCCCGCCCGGCCGGCCCGTCGCTGCGGCGTGCCGCTCACGTCCGGCTGCGGCTCAGCTTATGTCGGGCACGCCGGCCCGCCAAGGGGCGCCGGCGATTCGTTCGGCCCCCGCGCGGGCCTGTGACCTCGCCGATCAGCCGGCACGGGGCGGCGAAGGCGCCGGCGCGGCGGAGGCTTGGGGCCAGTTCGCGCTGCTGCTCCGCTTGCACGGCGGGGCAGGGCATGGCAACAGCGCAAGCTCCGGCAGGAGGACCGCTTATGTTCCGCGCGCTCTCTGAGTTCATATCCGACATCACCGGCGGGAACCGCGACACCCAGGCGTTCGAGGATGATGACTATCGCCTCGCTGCCGCCGCACTGCTCGTGCATGTGATGTCCATCGACGGTGCGGTGACCGAGGAAGAGCAGCGCGTGCTCAAAGAGATCTTGCGCGCCCGCTTCGATCTCTCCACGGCGGATTGCGATGCCCTGCTTGAATTGGCCATTGCCAAGGACGCCGAAGCCGTAGATCTTTACGCTTTCACCAGTGTTCTCAATCGGGCGCTGGATGATGAAAGCCGGCGCCGCGTCGTTGAGATGATGTTCGAGGTCGCTTATGCCGATGGCGTCCTCACCGAATTCGAGGACAACCTCGTCTGGCGTGCCGCCGAATTGCTGCATGTGGGCTCGCGCGAGAGGGTCGAGATCCGCCGCGATGTCCGCAAGGAGGTCGAAACCGGCGGTGACGAGCGGAGTCATGAAACGCGGGATGGCGACGAGCAAGACGAGAAACCCTCCTGAGGCGCACGCGCAGCGCAAGGCCGGCAAGAAGGACGCCGGCCAAAAGGACGCCGGCCCACATTCCTCCGGCCCACATTCCCCTGGCCCACAGACCCCCGGAACTCCGGGCATCGTCACCAAGGGCAATGGCGCGGCCGGCGGCGGGGCTCCCGATCCGCGCGGCGCCGTGCTGGTCATCGTGCATCAGGCCCATTCCACCCCGGGACGTATCGGCGAGCGGCTGGAGAAGCGCGGCTACCGGCTCGACGTGCGCCGCCCGGCGCTGGGGGATTCGCTGCCGGAGCACCTCGGCGAGCATCAGGCGGTGGTGGTGTTCGGCGGGCCCATGAGCGCCAATGACGAACTGCCCTTCATCCGGGCCGAGATCGACTTCATGGAGCAGGCGCTCAAGGCCGGCCTGCCGCTGCTCGGCATCTGCCTCGGCGCGCAGATGATGGCGCGCGCGCTCGGCGCGCGGGTCTCCCCCCACCACGAGGGGGAATGCGAGATCGGCTATTATCCGCTGCGACCCACCGAGCTCGGCTCCTCCATGCTGGCCTGGCCGAGCCATGTCTATCACTGGCATTCGGAAGGCTTCGAGCTGCCCTCGGGCGCGGACCTGCTCGCCACCGGCGCGACCTTCCCCAATCAGGCCTTCCGCTATGGCGAGACCGCCTACGGCCTGCAGTTCCACCCGGAAGTGACGCGGGAGATGATGTGCCGCTGGACCACCAAGGGCGCGCACCATCTCACCCGCCGCGGCGCCCAGCCGGGCGAGGCGCATCTGGAGGGCTGGGGCCGCTACGATGGCGCGGTCTGCCGCTGGCTCGACGGCTTCCTCGACACCTGGCTCGGCAAGGGAACCCGGCCGGGGCGCGATGCTCGGGAGGGCGAGGCATCGCCCCCCCTGTCGGCGGCGACGGACGCGCCTCTGGTCCCGGGCGTCGCGCCCCGCCTCGTGCCGGAGGAATAGCGCGCAAACGGGCGATCGCTTGCGGTCGCGGGTGGGAGACGCCGGGCCGTGCTCCGGCCCAGGGCGTTTCGCGTTTTGCAAATTGCGCCTGCGAATTGCGAGGGCCTTCCGGTGCTCACACCAGATCAGGCGTCGGCCGCACCTGTGACCCGCTAGATGTAGTCCTTCGGCGATGGTCGCCGCCTTGCTTGTCAGGTGGTGTCGGTTGTCAGGTCTGGTGTCGCCGACCAAGATTGGAGGGCGTCCGCCCTGCGGGCGCCCTCTTTCCGTGGCGGCCCCTTCTCTCCCACGGGCCGGGCAAATGCTGCACAGCGCAAAAGCACGTGCCTTGGCGCTGCGATGCCGCTATGGTGCGGCCTCGCCCTGAGTATGAGGCACCGGCGGATCCGGACAGCGGTCCACGCGCGGCCGAAGGTTCCGATTGGCTCTAAGGTGCGCCCCGTGGCGGGGCCGCCGGATGCTCCGCCCGTGCGCACCGACCGGAAGGAGACCCGTATGGATGCCTTGGCGCCCAAGCCCCCGCTTCGCGGCATCGGATATTCCATCCGCGCCAATTCCCCCGATTTCGACGATCTCGGCCCCAAGCTCGACGAAGCGGAGCGGCTCGGGGTGGATTTCGTCGAGCTGCCCATCTTCGCCTGGACCCTGGTGAGCGGCGGTCGGGTGCTGGGGGACCGGCTGGCGCGGCTGGTCAAGGCCACGCGCAACCGGCCGTTCGGCTACACGGTGCACGGGCATCTTGCCATCAACCTCATGGATGCGCCGTCCCGCCTGCCGCGCCACGAGGCGCTGCTCCGCGCGGCGCTGGCCATCTCCGGCGAGCTCGGCGCCGTCACCATGGTGATGCACGCGGGCTGCGTGCGCGGCGATGACGACGTGGAGCTGTCCTACGCCCGCCAGCGCGACGCCCTCTCCGTCGCCGGCGACTGGGCGGCGAGCGCGGGCCTCACCTTGTGCGTCGAGAACATCTTCCGCTTCGAGCCCATGCGCGAGACGCCCTTGCCCTCGCGCCTCGCGATGGAGATCGATGCGGTCGGCCACCCGCACGTGCGCGCCACGCTGGACGTGAGCCACGCCTTCCTGCGCTGCACCGACGCGCGGGCCGACTTCATGGCCGAGATCGCGGCGCTCGCCCCCTTCGCGCGGCACCTGCATGTGCACGACAGCTTCGGCATCCCGCAGGAGAGCTGGGTGGCCGACGGCGCCGAATCCATGGCGCTGGGCGAGGGCGACCTGCACCTGCCCATCGGCTGGGGCGCCATCGATTGGGATCGGGTGGCCAGCGCCTGTGCCATGGATGCCGGCACCGTGGTCAATCTGGAACTGCACCGGCGCTACTGGTCGGAGCTTTCAGCGCAGATCGAGGTGCTGCGCGGCCTTGAGGGCAAGTTCCTCGCCGCCGCGCGGGAGCGGGCGGTGGAAGCGGCCTGACGCACGGCTCCCGCGGGACGCGGGGCGAGCCCCGCCAAGGAATGTTGCCCCGAGGGGCGCCACGCCGGCGGGGGACTGCCGGTGCCCGGCGCTCAGGCGGCGCGGCGGGGGCCGACCGCGCGCAGCGGCGCGAAGCTGTCCGCGTCGGCCGCCTGCCAGTCCGCCGCATAGGGCGTGTCGCCCGGCGCGTTGAGCAGGATGTCGGCGGCGAGGAAGGGATAGAGCCGGTCGAGGGCCTTCACCTCCAGA
>JAFIHR010000470.1 GCA_017849325.1 Xanthobacter autotrophicus
AGCACAGCCATCGAAGACATCCTCACAAGCGATCAGGCCGGCGTGCCGATCCGCGCGCGGCGGGCGCCATAATAGGCCCACAGCAGGTGCGCAGCTACGCCCCGGGCGGGCCGCCAGTCCTCGGCGATGGCCTTCAGCCCTTCGGCGCTGGCGCGCCCCGGCAGCCCGAAGGCCTCGCCGGCCGCCACCTGGAGGGCGAGATCTCCGTGGGGAAAGGCGTCGGCGCGGCCGAGGCAGAACAGCAGGTAGAGATCCGCGCTCCACAGGCCGATACCTGGCAGGCGGGTCAGATAGCTCGCCGCCTCGTCGGCAGGCAGGCGCTGCGCCAGCTCGAGGTCCACCTCGCCGGAGGCGATGCGGCGGGCGATGCCGGTCAGGGTGCGGATCTTGGGCGCGGAGAGGCCGGCGCGTCGCAGGGCCGAGGGCGCGGCCGCCAGCAGGCCGTCCGGGGTGGGCGCCCCGCCGAGTTCCGCATTGAGCCGCTGCGATATGGTGCGGGCCGCCGCCACCGACAATTGCTGCGCCACCACCACGGCGCAAAGGCCGGCAAATCCGGGTGGACGCCGCCGGAGGGCCGGTCGTCCCGCCACCGTCACCAGGGCGCCGAGGCGCGCGTCGCCCTCCAACAGCGCGTCGAGTGCCCGGTCGAATGCGGCCTGATCGGTGAGGAGAGGCGCGTCCGTCATGCCCGCCGCTCCGTCCGTCGGCGCTGGACAGCAGGCCGGGCGAGGCGGTGAGCGCGCAACGGCACGGCGTGATAAGAAGCGCAATCATGCGCTTCGTCTGCCGCTTCGCTCCGAGCCCCAACGGGCGGCTGCATCTGGGTCATGCCTTCTCGGCCATGGTCAATTCCGACGCCGCCCGCCGGATGGACGGGCGCTTCCTCCTGCGCATGGAGGATATCGACACCGCGCGCTGCCGTCCGGAGTATGAGGCCGGCATTCTCGAAGACCTCGCCTGGCTTTCCATCGTCCCGTCCGGGCCGCCGCGCCGCCAGTCGGAGCATTTCGCGGAGTATGCCGCGGCCCTCGCCCGGCTGGAACGGGAGGGCCTCGTCTATCCCGCGTTCGAGAGCCGGTCCGAGATCGCCCGCGCCGTGATCGAGAAGGAAGCCGCCCTCGGCCATGCGCTGGAGCGCGATCCGGACGGCGCCCTCATCACCCCCCTCGCCCGCAATCGCCTGTCCGATCGGGAGCGGGCGCGGCGGCGAGCGGAGGGCGAGGCCTTCGTGCTGCGCCTCGACATGGCTGCGGCGGTGGAGGCAGCCGGCCCCGGCCTGTTCTGGAACGAGGCGCAGGGCGTGCCCGAGGGTCCGCTCCGCGCCGTGCCGGCCGACCCGGGCCGATGGGGCGATGTGATCCTCGCGCGCAAGGACGTGCCCACCAGCTACCACCTCTCGGTGGTGGTGGACGACGCGCTGCAGGGCATCACCCATGTGATCCGCGGGCAGGACATCTACCCGGCGACGGCGGTCCACGTCCTTCTGCAGCGCCTGCTCGGCCTGCCGACGCCGGTCTACCACCATCACCGGCTCATCCTGGATGTGGATGGTCGCAAGCTCTCCAAGAGCCAGGGCTCCCATTCCATCGCCGCCCTGCGCACCGCGGGGGCCAGCCCGGCGGAGATCCGCGCCATGGTGGACCTGCCGCCTCAGCCGACGCCCAGCACGTAGAGCCAGAAGGCAATGGTGAAGACCGCCAGCCCGGTGGAGAGCGACACCGCGCTGGTGGAGCTCACCATGCCGACCCCGTAGCGCTGCGCCAGCAGATAGCCGTTGATGCCGCTGGGCATGCTGGCGAACAGCACCGCCACTCCGGCCCACACCGGCGGCATGGGCAGCACCAGGGTGAGCAGCAGGACGATCAGCGGGTGGACGATGAGCTTGAGGACGCAGATGGCGGAGGCGGGCGCAAGGTCGCCGGCAATCCCGTAGCGCTTCAGGGAGAGGCCGAGCGATACCAGGGCGCAGGGCGTCGCCGCCGCGGCCAGCAGGTTGACCATCTGCAGGGGAATGCCGCTCGCCTGGAAGCCCACCAGCCGGGCGAGCCCGCCGAGATAGATGGCGACCAGGATCGGGTTGAACGCCAGCGAGCGCGCGAGGCGCATCAGCGTCGCGCGGGAAAAGCCGTTGCCGCCCTCCGCCAGCACCGTGGCGGCCAGCATCATCACCGGCAGGTGGACGGCGATGAGCAGGAAAAGCGGCACCGCCCCCGCCTCGCCGTACGCCTTGAGGATCAGCGGCACGCCGAGGAACACGGTGTTCGCCTGGGCGGCGGAGAAGCCGTGGATCACCGATTCCATATGCCCGCGGTGGAACACCACGCGGGCCATCACCATGGCGATGGCGAACACGGTGAACGCGCCGGTGAAGTAGGCGATCCAATAGCCCCACGGCTGGGCCTCGGGAAGCTGGGCCTCAGTCAGGGTCTTGAAGATGAGCACCGGCACCGACAGCGCGAAGACGAACTCGGCGAGCCCGTCGGACGCGGCCTCGCGCACCAGCCCCACCTTGCCGGCCAGATAGCCCACCGCCACCATGCCGAAGACCGGCAGGATGATGGTGGCGATGTCGGCAAGAAGCGATGGCACGGCCGGTCAGGCGGCGGCGCTCAGGGCGGCCGCGTCCTCGCCCGCAAGGGCGCTCACCTGCCGCACCGGCACCATGGCCTCGAGCCGGCGGATGAGCCGCTGGGCGAGGTCCCCATCCGCGCGAAACGCCAGATGGACGACGAGGCGGTCGTCCTCGCGGGCACAATCGAGGCGGTGGGGCAGGACATCGGCCACCACGAAGGGCTCAAGCAGGCGGAGCAGGCAATTGGGATCGGCCTCCACCTCCACGCGCAAGCGATGGAGGCAGGGATCGGCAGGCGAGGGAACGACGCACGGCATGGTACGGATCTCAACGGGAAAGCAAGGCGCCCGGACCGTGGCCATGCCAGCGTGCCGGGCCTTCAGGAGCGGTCTTCGGCGCGCGGCGGCAGGCTGGAAGGACGAGCGGGAGAGCAGCGCGCGAATTACCCGGCCGACACGTCGACCGGGCGGCAAATTCGCCGCGGCGCGCGGGACGCGCCCAAGCTGTCTCTCGTCGTATATGAAACCATTGAAACAGCTTAGGGATAG
>JAFIHR010000125.1 GCA_017849325.1 Xanthobacter autotrophicus
GAAGCCGGAAGGCGGCGAGAGCTGACCGCCGGCCGCGGCCCGCGCGAGCGGCGCCGCCGGAGGGCTGGCATCGGCGCCGCTGCGGCCGCTGAGGGGTGACAGGTGATGTCGGGGGAGGGGGCCCGCATCGCTGCCGCTCGTCGCGCTCCGGGAAGGGGAGTGTCATCGCCGGCGCCCGCCGGAGGGGGCAGGCGTGTGACCGCCTGACCGCATAACATCAATTCATTGCCAGGTCTGCGCCGCGCGCCCTGTGGGCCGGGGTGCCTTTCGCCTTCGGCTGGTGAGGCATCGGCCGCGCACTTTCCGGCGCGGGAGGGCGAGGCCTCCCGTCTGGCGAGGTCGTTGGTGGGTCGATGATGTCCGGAAACGTCGCCAACGCGGACCGAGTCGGGACGCGCGACGAGAGGGCGGCTCAACCCGAGAGCGAGGGTCGGTGGGCACGGGCGACCTGGGATCGTTCCCGCAATCCGGCGCGCGCCGCGGTGAGTCGCAGCCTGATGGCGACTTAAGGACTGATTCGGGGCGATGGCGCTTCCGCTAAGCGCGAGGAGGGCGGTCCACCGCGATCCGGGAATGGTCAGGTTCAGCGTCGTGAAGCCCAGCGGGCGCTGTCCGCACCGCGCTGCACGCCGTCGCCGGAAATCCGCTCGAATCGACCGGGGGCTGGCGGAGAGCAGGGGCCCGCAATGATCCGGGCCCGGCAATCATCCACCGAAGAGGCGACCTCTCGGGTGCTGTGCACCGGAGGCCGCTGGCGACGGCGCTCGCACCGGAGCGCCCGTCAGTGGTGACCGATCAGGCGCCCGTCGCTACGGGCGCCGATCCGCGACGGCGTGAACTCAGGCTTCCGCCTTGGGCTTCAGGATCTGGCGACCGCGATACATGCCGGTCTTCAGGTCCAGGTGATGCGGGCGGCGCAGCTCGCCGGAATCCTTGTCTTCCACATAAGTGGGCTGCTTCAGCGCATCGGCGGAACGGCGCATGCCGCGGCGCGACGGCGAGGTTTTTCTCTTGGGGACAGCCATGTCCAACTCCTGATGGGCGTGCCAGCCCGCTGCGTCGGTTCGCGCAGGGCGTGCGAAACCAGCAATCCGATTGAAGGCGCGCCTTATACAAGCTCCCGGCGCCGAGCGAAAGGCCCCTTTAACGGGAATTTCGCTAGAGGTATCGCCTCAATCATGCCCCCTTGTCGGGCAAGTTGAGCCGGGCGAGGGTGCGCGCCGCTTCCGGTGTCCCTCTGCCCGCAGAAAAGAAAGTCGGATCCATGACCCGCACTGTCCAGTCAACGGCCATCGCGGCCGCCTTGTCCGCTGCCCTCGCCACCGGCCTGATGGGGGGCGCCGCGCTCGCCCAGCAGCCGGCTCCGGCCGCCGCGGCGGCTGCCGCGCCCGCCAAGTCCGTCGACCCCGCCACGCTGCTGGCGACGGTGAACGGAACGCCCATCCGCGAGGCCGACATCATCCTCGCCGAGGAGGACCTCGGGTCCGGCCTGGCCCAGATCCCGGCCGAGCAGCGCCACGACTACGTTCTCTCCTTCCTGATCGACACCACTTTGCTGGCCCAGGCCGCCCAGGCCGAGAAGCTCGATCAGACGCCGCAGGTGCAGCAGCGCCTCGCCTATGCCCGCACCAAGGCCCTCATGGAGGCCATGATGCTGCGGGAGGCCAAGCAGGCGGTCACCGAGGACGCCAAGCGCAAGACCTATGACGAGTTCGTCAAGTCGGCTCCGCCGGAGGAGGAGGTGCACGCCCGGCACATCCTGGTGGACGACGAGGCGAAGGCCAAGGAGATCGCCGCCAAGGCCAAGGCCGGCGCCGACTTCGCCAAGCTCGCCGAGGAGAATTCCAAGGACAACACCGACGGCGGCGACCTCGGCTACTTCAGCAAGGAGCAGATGGTGCCGGAGTTCGCCGAGGCGGCCTTCAAGCTGGACAAGGGCCAGATCTCCGATCCGGTGAAGACGCAGTTCGGCTGGCACATCATCAAGATCGAGGACAAGCGCACCAAGCCGGTGCCGAGCTTCGACCAGGTCGAGGCCCAGGTGGACCAGTATCTCCAGCGCAAGGCCCAGGCCGATCTCGTCACCAAGCTGCGCGCCGACGCCAAGATCGTGAAGCCCGAGGGGGCCACCCCCGCGGCCGCGCCCGCCGATGCCAAGCCCGCGGACGCCAAGCCTGCGGACGGCAAGCCCGCCGCGCCTGCCAAGCCCTGAGGCGGCGGCGCAGACGACCCCAAGGCGACCCCGAGACGGCGCCGGAGGAGCTTCCCTCCTCCGGCGCCGTTTTCTTACAGCTCCTCGAGGCCCTCGCGGGCGGTGCCCGCCAGCTTGTCGCCGGTCAGGATCCTGTCGCCGTCCGGATCGTGCACCACGGCGCCGAAATCCTTCGCCAGGGCGGCGCACACCGCGAAGGCGCTGACCTTCTCGCGCATGTCGCCGCTCCACTTGAAGTCGATGGCCACATCCCGCCCGTCGAGCGCCGCCTGAAGCGCCGGCGCCTTGGAAAGGTCGGCGTCCACGTCGTGGAAGCGGATGGTGAAGCCGGCATCCTCGCCATCCAGGGTGCAGGGCAGGTAGCCCGACGATTCGAACGGCACGTAGCCGTCATCCAGCGTCACCTTCAGCTTCAGGGCATCGATCGCCTTCTGCAGCGCGGCGCGCTCGGGAACATCCTTGCGGAACAGGAAGGCGGACTGGGACCGGGCCATGGGGGCTCCTCATGAAAGGGCATCAAGCAAAGGGCGGCGCGCGCCGGAGCGGCCGGCCGCCTGCATTTCAAACAGGCCCATTTTATCGGCAAGGGCGCGGCAAGGCCAAGGGCGCGGGTCGGGCCTCGCGCCGGGCCGCCCCGAGCCGCGCGGCCGGCGCAGGGCACGGCCCCGCCCGTGCTCTTGCCACGGCGCCGATGGTGCGGCACATCCTCAGCGCAAATTCCGAAAGGGCTGCCATGTCCGCCACCGTCTCCCCCCTTGCGCCCCAGATCGTGCCCGACGTGCCGGAGGTGCCGGGCGTCTCCTTCGCCACCGCCGAGGCGGGCATCCGCTATCAGGGGCGCACCGACGTGCTGCTCATGAGCTTCGCGCGGGGCACCACGGTGGCCGGCGTCACCACCCGCTCGCGCTGCCCCTCGGCGCCGGTGGAATGGTGCCGCGAGCTGTTGAAGAAGGGCCGGGCGCGGGGCCTCGTGGTTAATTCGGGCAATGCCAACGCCTTCACCGGCAAGAAGGGCCGCGAGGCCACCGCGCTCACCGCCGACATCGCCGCCAAGGTGCTCGGCTGCAAGCCGAAGGAGGTGTTCCTCGCCTCCACCGGGGTGATCGGCGAGCCGCTCGACGCCACCAAGTTCGAAGGCGTGCTGGACGACGCCCATTCCCGCCTTGCCGGCCTGCCCTGGCTCGATGCGGCGCGCGCCATCATGACCACCGACACCTTCCCGAAGGTCGCCACGGCGCAGGTGCTGCTCGGCGACGTGCCGGTGACGCTGGCCGGCGTCGCCAAGGGCGCGGGCATGATCGCCCCCGACATGGCGACCATGCTGTCCTTCGTCTTCACCGACGCGCC
>JAFIHR010000471.1 GCA_017849325.1 Xanthobacter autotrophicus
CGGAGTGCGGATGCTGTTACGGTAGGGACACTACACAACGGCCTACTTCTGCACCACCCCGGATGAATTTCCCCTTAAGCCCGCGTCCATTGCGCAACACCCCCGCCGCGGCCCCCTGCCGGCCCGCCGCAGAGCTGGCCTTACGCCCGCGCCGGCACCGGCTCCTCCGGCCCTTCGGCGACCGGCCGGACCGCCCGAGCGGCCGCCTTTCCCCTCCCCGACCGGCCGCCTCCGGCATCGCCGCGATCCCGCAGGGTCATGCTGCGGTGCAGCTTTACGCTTTTGTTGATCGGGCCTCTCCACTGAACAAATCGGTCATGCGATCGCGCGGCGCAGGAAAACGCCCCCGTGGCGAAACATCAATGCCCGCCTTGTTTTTCACCCTTTGGCACAGCTCTTGCGGTTCAGGACGGCAATACAAGAGGCGGGTGCGCAGTTCTTTCGGCGTTCAGCATCCGCCCATCACAACTTTGTCGCTAAGGGAGGAGAGTAGACATGGCAATGACGGGTGTCCTGCGTCCGGGCCACGCCCAGCTCAGGGTTCTGGATCTTGAAGAGAGCGCGCGCTTCTACCGCGATATCGTCGGTCTCGTGGAGACCGGGCGAGACGGCGAGGGCCGGGTCTATTTCAAGTGCTGGGACGAGCATGACCACAACAGCCTGATCCTGCGACAGGCCGATCAGGCGGGCGTCGATTTCGTCGGCTTCAAGGTGCTCGACGCCGCAACCCTCGACCAGCTCGAGGCGGCGGTGCAGAAGTTCGGGCTGAAGACCGAGCGCATTCCCGCCGGCGATCTGATGGAAACCGGCGAGCGCGTGCGCTTCACCCTGCCCACCGGCCACGCGATGGAGCTCTACGCGCAGAAGACCCAGGTCGGCAACGGCCTGCCCGAGATCAATCCCGCCCCCTGGGCGCCCGACGCCGACCGCGGCATGGCTCCGATCCGGTTCGACCACTGCCTGCTCTACGGCCCCAATGTGATGGCCAACAAGGCGCTGTTCATGGAGGTGCTCGGCTTCCACCTGGTCGAGCGCATCCTCGGGCCGGACGAGGCGGGGGCGCCGGAGATCGGCCTGTTCTTCTCCTGCTCGCACAAGACCCACGACATCGCCTTCGTGGAGTATCCCGAGCCGGGCAAGCTGCACCATCTCTCGTTCCGCATGCCGACCTGGGAACGGGTGCTGCGCGCCGGCGACATCATGGGCATGAACAAGGTGCCGATCGACATCGGCCCGACCCGCCATGGCGTCACCCGCGGCGAGACCATCTATGCCTGGGACCCCTCGGGCAACCGCTTCGAGACGTTCGCCGGCGGCTACGAGCCCTATCCCGACAGCCGCACCATCACCTGGACCTTCGAGGGCTTCCCGCACGGCCTCGACTTCCCCCAGGGCAAGCTGCACGACAGCTTCCTCACGGTGGTGACCTGAGGGGTCACCGCCATGGCCGCGAGCGAGCCTGACAAGGACATCGCGCCGGCGGATCTCGACACGAAGCGTCGTTTCGTCCGCGTCACCCGTGAACGGGACGACGGCTTCGTGGAGTTCGACTTCGCCATCGGCGAGCCCGGGCTCTTCGTCGAGCTGATCCTGACCCGCGCCGCGTTCGCCGAGTTCTGCGCCGTCAACCGGGTGGAGGACTTCCCGCCCGACCCGGCGCAGCCGGCAACGCCCAGCGACTTCGACTGGCGGCTCAAGGACGCCACTCGGACCCGCTTCAAATAGCCGGCGCGCACCGCGCCGCCCGACCGCCCCATCCCGTGACCCCAGCAGGCGCCGCGCATGAGACCGCGCGCCTGAAGGAGGAAGCTCATGCAGATCGATCTCCGCACGGTCTCCATCCAGCCGCTGCGCACCACCTTCGACCATCTGGCCCGCCGCTTCGGCGACAAGCCGGCCTCGCGCTACCAGGAAGGCAGCTACGACATCCAGGCCGCCGAGCACCTGCACTACAAGCCCACCTGGGATCCCGACCAGGACCTCTACGACACCGCCATCACCCGCATCGTGATGGCCGACTGGTACGCCCTGAAGGACCCGCGCCAGTTCTATTACAGCACCTACACCGTCACCCGCGCCCGCCAGCAGGACACCACGGAGGCGAACTTCGAGTTCGTGGAGTCCCGCGGCCTCGCCGCCATGATGCCGGAGGAGGTGCGCCGCGCCGCCCTCGACCTCCTGGTGCCGCTGCGCCACGCCGCCTATGGCTCCAACCTGAACAACACCTTCATCTGCGGCTACGGCTACGGCGTCACCTTCACCCAGCCCTGCATGTATGCGGCGATGGACCAGCTCGGCATCGCCCAATATCTCTCGCGCCTCGGCCTGCTGCTGGGCGACGTGGCGGCGCTGGAGGAAGGCAAGGCGGCGTGGCTCTCCGCCCCCGCCTGGCAGCCGCTGCGCCGGCTGGTGGAAGACCTGCTGGTGGTGCGCGACCCGTTCGAGCTGTTCGTGGCGCAGAACGTCGCCCTCGACGGCCTGCTCTTCCCGCTCGTCTATGAGCGCCTCGTCGAGGACGACCTGTCGGCGCGCGGCGGCTCCGCGGTGGCGCTGCTGACCCAGTTCCAGGCGTCCTGGTTCGACGAGACCCGCAAGTGGACCGATGCGGTGATGAAGGTCGCCGCCGCCGAATCCGAGCACAACCGCATGGTGCTCCAGGACTGGAGCAAGCTGTGGTGCGACCGCGTCGCCGCCGCCCTGCTGCCGGTGGTGGAGCTCGTCCTCGGCGCCAAGGCCGATGCCGCCGTGGCCGAGCAGATCTCGGCCTTCCGCGCCCGGCTCGAAAAAACCGGCGTCATGATCTGAAGAAGGGGGATCGACCCATGTCC
>JAFIHR010000012.1 GCA_017849325.1 Xanthobacter autotrophicus
GCCGATCACCGTATCGCTGAGCGCGCCGCGATCGATGGTGGTGTTGGCGCCGATCTCCACGTCGTCCTGGATCACCACCCGGCCGATCTGCGGCACCTTGAGATGCCCCTGAGGGCTCGGCTGATAGCCGAAGCCATCGGTGCCGATGCGGACGCCGCCGTGCAGCACCACATTGTTGCCCACCAGGGCGTGGATCACGCTGGCTCCGGGCCCGACCGCCGAATTGCGGCCGATGCGCACGTTCGGGCCCACCACCGCGCCGGCGCAGATGACCGTCCCCGCGCCGATCTCAGCGCCCGGCCCGATCACGGCGCCGGGATCGACCGTCACGCCGTCCTCCAGCCGCGCGTGGGGGTGCACCTGCGCGCCGGGCGCCACGCCCTGGTCGCCGAAGATGGGCAGCGGGCGCAGCGCGCCCGGAAACATATGCCGGCTGACCCGCAGAAAAGCCGCCGCCGGCCGCGACACGATCAGCAGGGGCAGATCCGGCCGCGCCTTGGCGGCGAAACGGTCCGTGGTGATGCAGGCGCCCGCCGCGGTGGTCGCCATGCGCTCGGCGTAAAGAAAGGTGTCGCAGAAGACGAGGTCGTCGGGCCCTGCCGCATCGAGGGTGGAGAGGCCGCGCACCAGCCGCTCGCCCACCGCGCCTGCGCCCTGCCCGGCCGCGAGCTCCGCGCCCGCAAGCTGGGCCACGGCGGCAAGGGTCATGGGCTCCGGCAAAGGGAAGAAGGCCGCGGGACTCGCCGATGGGCTCATGGAACGGATATCCATATTCGAAATGGCAGGACGCGCTGGCCGCGGACCCTGTTTAGCGCAACCGGCCGGCCCTTCGATAGGCCGTTTCGACGAGCGGGCGCAAGGCTTTCCGCAAGGCCGCAACCGCCATCGACGGGCGTGATTTGCCGCATGGGCGACGCGGCGCACGCCGTCGGCGGGACTTTCCCGAAGCACCGGCGGAAAAGCGCGCGGCCTCCAGAGCGACGAGCCACTGAACCGACCCGGTCCAGACCGGCGAGGCGCTGCAGCACCGCTCGCCTGCCCAGCCGGGCGCCCCGCCCAGGGGGTGGAAACGCCAACGGGCGCCGATGGGTTGCCCCACCGCCGCCCGTGTGCGAAGCGCGAGATCAGAAGCGGGTGCCGCCGGAGAAGCGGAACGCCTGGGTCTTGTCGTAGGACGCCTGCGAGAGCACCCACGCATAGTCGAAGCGCAGCGGTCCGAAGGGCGAGTTCCAGATCAGGCTCGCGCCGACCGAAGAGCGCACCACGTCGTCCTCCGCCACGCAGACGTTGCCCGCCGCATTCTTGGTGGCCGGAACGTTCGGGCCCGAGCAGGTCACCAGGTTCGCCGGATTGGCGATGCTGTTCCAGCCGGCCACGCTCGGGAACACCGTCGGACCATTGTAGTCATAGAGCGAGCCCGCATCGGCGAAGACCGCAGCCTTCACGCCGATATCCTTGGGCAGGAAGGACAGGGGGAACTGGACTTCCGCCGAAAGACCCCAGTAGAGGGTACCGCCGAGCGCGTTGGTGTTGTCCTGCAGACAGTAGAGATAGGCCGACTGCTGCGCGGTGGTGCCGGTCGCATAGGCCGTGGTGCAAGGCGCGAAGTCACGCGGACCGATGCCCGAGGGCGCGAAGCCGCGCACCAGGTTCGGACCCATGAAGAAGTTGTCCATGACGTCCAGTTCGTCGCCGCCCCAGGCGGTCACATAACCCGCCTGGCCGTGCAGCATCAGCACCGCGTCGCCGAAGCCCAGCGCGGTGTAGTGCCGGACGTCGCCGGTGGTGCGGATGAAGCTGACGTCGCCGCCGAGGCCCGCGAAGTCCTGCTTCAGCTCGGCGTAGAGGCCCTGGGTGGGGCTCGCGTTGTTGTCGAGGCCGTTGAACGACAGGGTGTAGCCCAGCACCGAAGTGATGGTCGCGCCCTGCGAAACCGCATCGCGGATGGCCCAGGAGGTGGATTCCAGGCAGCTCGTATAGGCCTCGGCGCCGACCGTGGCGATGTAGTCCTGGGTCAGATAGCCGTCGCAGATCGAGATCTCGCGCTGGTAGAGGTTGTACCGCAGCGCCAGCGTCACCTCGTCGGTGATGGGCAGGCCGAGGCGCAGGCCGGCACCCACCGTGGAGGTGGCATAGTTCGAGTAGCTGGTGGCCTGGGTATCCTTCCAGTAGAGGTCGATACCCGCCGCCAGCCGGTAGCCGAGGAAGTACGGCTCGGTGAAGGAGAATTCCGCGCCCTGGGCATTCTCGCCCAGCGAGCCGGAGACCTTCACATACTGGCCACGGCCGAGGAAGTTCTTCTCGCCCAGCGAGACTTCGGCGATCAGGCCGTCCGAGGTGGAGTAGCCGCCCGAGATGGAGAACTCGCCGGTGGGCTGGTCCTCAAGATCCACCACCAGGATCACGCGGTCGGGCGCGGAGCCGGGCTCGGTGTTGATCTTCACGGTCTTGAAGTAGCCGAGGTTGCGCAGCCGGCGCTCGGCGCGATCCACCAGCACGCGGTTGTAGGCATCGCCCTCGCCGATATCGAACTCACGCCGGATCACCCAGTCGCGGGTCCGGGTGTTGCCGCGGATCTCGATGCGCTCGATGTAGACGCGCGGGCCTTCTTCCACCACGAAGAGCACGTTGATCTTCTTGGCCTCGAAGTCGCGGTCGCCGCGCGGCCGGACCTGGGCGAACGCGTAGCCGGCGCGCGACAC
This sequence comes from Xanthobacter autotrophicus, assembly GCA_017849325.1. Classification (GTDB taxonomy): domain Bacteria; phylum Pseudomonadota; class Alphaproteobacteria; order Rhizobiales; family Xanthobacteraceae; genus Xanthobacter; species Xanthobacter autotrophicus_B. The sequence continues at coordinate 2,703 of JAFIHR010000012.1, forward strand.
CTCGATGGTGACGTTCTCGACCGACTTCTCGACCATGTCCGCGTTGTAGATCTGCCCCTCGGACATGCGCAGCGCGCCGCGCAGCCGGTCCGCCGGCACGTCGCGGATGTTGGAGACCACGTCCACCTTGCCGAAGCGGTACTGCTCACCCTCTTCCAGAACGAAGGTGATGATGAAGGCATCGCCCGCCGCGTCGAGCTCCGCCGTGGCGGACAGGATGCGGAAGTCGGCATAGCCGTTCTTCAGATAGAAGCGGCGCAGCAGTTCCTGGTCGTTGTTCACCCGGTCCGGGTCATAGACGTCGGTGGTCTTCAGGAACGACAGCCAGTTGGTGGTGGTGGTGGAGACCACATCGCTCAGCTTCCAGGACGAGAACGCCTTGTTGCCGACGAACTTGATCTCCTTGACGCCGATCTTCTGGCCCTCGGTGATCTCGAACACGAGATCGACGCGGCCGTTGCCGCGGTCGATGGTCACCGGGTTGACACGCACCTCGTTGCGGCCGGAGCGGCGGTAGACGTCGATGATGCGCTGGGTGTCCGCCTGCACCGTGGCCTTGTTCAGGGCGCCGCGCGGCTTGGACTGCACCTCGGCGGCCAGAACCTCGTCCTTGAGCTTCTTGTTGCCCTCGAACGCGACCTTGTTGATCACCTCGTTCTCGGACACGCGCACGACGATGCGGCCGCCGGACTGGGAGATGTTCACCTCGGAGAACAGATTGGTGGCGTAGAGCGCCTTCCAGGCCTCGTCGATCTTGGCAGCGCTGTAGGGCGGCGCGCCGAAGTAGGAGCGGATGGTTTCCGCGTCGACGCGGCGGTTGCCTTCCACCACGATGGTGCTCGATTGCGCCGCGGCCGGGCTTGCCACGACGAGGGAACCGGCGGTGGTCGTCCCCGCGATCGCCAGAGCGATAGCAAGGGCGGCCGCCAGCTTTCTCAGAACCCGGAGCGAAGCAGTCATATGGCGAGCAACCTTAAAATTTCGTTGTCCTGAAACCACACGGAGAACCCGTGCAGAATCTACCCTGCGGTGCCGCTTGTACAAGCTTTTACCGCCTGTGCAAACCAACGGCGGGCGCCGGATTTTCGTTTTCTCGCCCACCGTTGCCATCCCGCAACGACCCGCCTCTGCTGCGTTGCGGCATCTCAAAAAACCTTACATCGCAGCAATATGGAGCACGTCGTTCCATGTGGCGAAGATCATCAGCATCAGCACCAGCGCGAGGCCGATGCGAAAGCCGATGTCCTGCGTCTGCGGGCTCAAGGGACGCCCGCGGATCGCCTCGAAAGCGTAGAACAGGAGGTGTCCGCCATCCAACAACGGAACCGGAAAGAGGTTAAGGAGTCCGATAGAGACCGACAGCACCGCCGCCAGCGATAGCAGCGCGCCGATGCCGAAGGTGGCCACCTGCCCCGACACCTGGGCGATGCGGATGGGACCGCCGAGCTGGTCCGCCGATTCCCGGCCGGCGATCAGGCCGCCGAGGTAATCGAAGGTGCGCGCCACCACGAACCAGGTCTCCTGCACGCCCATGCCCACCGCCTCCAGCGGGCCGTAGCGGCGGGTGGTGACGTCGCCGGCCGCCACCGAGCGGGTGATTCCCAGAAGCCCGGTGCGGTGGGCATTGCCGAAGGGATCCTTGATTTCCTTCATCTCGGGCGTGGCGGTGAGGGTTTCCTGCACCCCGCCGCGATCCACCTTGAAGGTGAGCGGCACCCCGGCGTTGATGCCGACGATGCGCTGCATGTCGGCGAAGCTCTCCACCCGCGTCCCGTCGATGGAGAGCACGAGGTCGCCCGGCTGGAAGCCCGCCTTCTCCGCAGCGCTCGCGGGATTGACCTGATCCACGCGCGGCGCCGCCTCCTGGCGGCCGAACACCATGAAGACGAGGGAGAATATGACGATCGCCAGAATGAAGTTGGCGATCGGCCCCGCGGCGACGATGGCGGCGCGCCAGCCCACCGGCTGGAAGAAGAAGCTCTCGCGCTTCTCCTGCGGCGTCATCCGGGCGAGGCGGTCCTTGTCGGGCGTCGAGGCGGCATCCTCGTCGCCGAAGAAGCGCACGTAGCCGCCGAGCGGAACCGCGGCGACACGCCAGCGGGTGCCGTGCTTATCGTTGAAGCCGAACAGCTCCGGGCCGAATCCGAGGGAAAAGGTCAGGATCTTCACCCCCGCCCGGCGCGCCACCCAGAAATGGCCGAGCTCATGGAAGAAGACCACCAGGGTCAGCACGAAGAGGAAGGGAATGAGGTAGCCGGCGAGGTTTGCGAGATTCGCCGCGAGCGCGGATACCGTGTCCATTCTGTGCTTCCCTACCGTTACGCCTGGTCCCCTCCGGTGGGGCGCGCCGCAGGCGCCATCCCGTCCGATCCGGTGACCACATGGTGAAAGGTCCGCTGACCCTAGGGAGTCCGCGCCTTTCGCGTCTTAAGATGCCTTTGCGGCAAACTTAGGCAACACCTTCCCCGCCAGGGCGCGCGCCTCGGCGTCGATGGCGAGCGCTTCCTCGACCGATTGCGGTGCCGGCCGGTCGCCCATGAGATCGAGCACGGCCGCCACCGTATCGGTGAGTCCGTAAAAGCCCACCCGCCCGTCGAGGAAGGCCGCCACCGCCATCTCGTTGGCCGCGTTGAGCACGGTGGTCGCCGCGCCGCCCGCCGCCATGGCGTCATGGGCGAGCTTCAAGGCAGGAAAGCGCGCGCGGTCCGGCGCCTCGAACGTCAGGCGCCCCAGCTCGACGAGATCGAGCCGCCGGCTCGTGGTCGAGAGGCGGTCGGGATAGGCGAGGCAATGGGCGATGGGCACGCACATGTCGGGCACGGCAAGGCCGGCCACCACCGATCCGTCCACGAAGGAGACCAGCCCGTGGATGATGGATTCGGGATGCACCACCGCGTCGAGCCGGTCCGGCCCCACGGCGAACAGGTAATGCGCCTCGATCAGCTCCAGGCCCTTGTTCATCAGGGTCGCCGAATCGATGGTGATCTTGGCGCCCATGGACCAGTTGGGGTGCTTCAGCGCATCGGCGGGGGTGGCGCGGGCGATCTCCTCCCGGCTTTTGCAGCGGAA
>JAFIHR010000126.1 GCA_017849325.1 Xanthobacter autotrophicus
CAAGGGCGAATGCAAGGCGGTGCGCATCGACCCCTCGCTGCTGAAGCCCGACGAGGCCGAGATCCTGGAAGACCTCCTGGTGGCGGCCCTCGCCGATGCGCGCGCCAAGTCCGAGCGGGTGATGCAGGAGAAGATGCAGGCGCTGACCGGCGGCCTGCCGCTGCCTCCCGGCCTCAAGCTGTTCTGAGGCCCCGGCGGAAGGCGGGGCGCCCCGGACGGGCGGCGGCAGGCGGAGCGGGTCGCCGTGCCCTGCTGGCCGCGCACGTTGCAGTGAGCCGGCGGGCCAGCGGTGACGTTGCGGCGTTTGCCGCCCCCCTGCGAGCGCCGGCGGCGCGCATCGATCCGCGACGTGGCCGGAAGCCATTGATTTTACAGGCTCTTTCCAGGCGACGGTGCGGCTGCCCCGCCGGTGAGGGGGCGCCTGCCCGGCGTCCGGCGCCGCCTCGCCATCGTTCGAAAGCCGGCGGAACGGTGGCGTTCGGTCGCGTCGCCCGGCCTCGACTCCGCCATTTCCACAAGCTACGCCGCGAATGGAGCGCGTGCATTACTTCATTTCCCGGTCCAAGCGGGCCCGTATCCCGAATTCGTTCCGTATCGGAAGGTCGAGCCACAATGATAAACCGGCGATCTGTTCTGAAGACCTTGTCGGCGAGCGCGCTGACCCTGGGCGGCATGGGCCTCGCCGGCACCGCCGCCGCCGCGGCGGCGCGGGACAACGAGCTCAATATCCTGTGCCGCAGGGGCTACAACACCAACCGGATGCTCGACCCCTTCCGCGAGGCTCACGATACGAGCATCAAGACCGAGGGCCTCGCCAACGATCCCGCGGTGATCAACCTGCTCCGGTCGGGCGCCGCGAAGTACTGGGATATCGTCAACGTCAACAATCCGTGGGCGCGCAAGGTCCTCTATCCGGAAGCGCTGATCAAGCCGCTGCCCCACGAGGCGTTCGACCCCTATTTCCAGCGCATGCTGCCGGCCTTCAAGGCGCCCTACAAATGGGCCGTCGATGAGACCAACGAGCAATTGCTCGGCATGTGCCAGCGCTTCGGGCCCGCCGGCTTCGTGGTGAACACCAAGAAGATCTCCCGCGAGACCGCCGAGAAGACCGGCTGGGAGCTGTTCAACGATCCCAAGCTTGCCGGCCGCTACGGCGTCCTTGAGTCCGATGCCTGGAACGTGTTCGACATCTTCCTCCTGGCCGGCATCGATCCCTTCAAGGACCACAGCCCGCTGGAGATGGACCAGTTCAAGACCACCGCCGCGCAGGTGTTCAAGAATGCCCGGCTGGTGGGAAACTACGCCGCCATGAACCTTGCGCTGGCGGCCGGCGACATCGACCTTCAGTTCACCGGGGGCATCTACTCGGTCTCGCCCGCCCGCGCCGAAGGCCATTTGGAGCTGCGCGCCATCACCCCGCTCACCGGGCCGATGGAGGATCGCAAGGGCGGCATCGTCTGGATCGAGGTGGGCTCGCTGGTCAACAATCCCCAGCTCTCCCCGCTGGCCGAGCCCTTCCTGCACTATCTGCAGAAGCCGGAAGTGGCGCACACCGTGGCCTTCGCCGAAGGCACCTACAATCCGGTGGCCCAGATGGGCGATCCCAAATGCTTCTCCCTGTTCACCAAGAAGGAGCTGGACGCCCTCCAGTGGGACAGCGTGGAGGAGGAGATGGCGCGCTGCGTGGAATATGACATCGTGCCCGACTACCGCCGGGCGCTCGATATCATGCTGGCCGCCAAGCGGAACCGGGGCTGAGCGGGGCGGCGCAGCGCTTCCCGGCCGGGCGGACCGACCCGCAGTGGGGCCTGGCCGTGCCCCTCAGGCGAGCGCCATCTCCGGCTGCTCCAGGGCGGCGGCGGCCGTGAGAGCCGCCCGCAGCGTCGCGCGCGAATGGCGCGGCGCGGCAGCGCGCTCGGGAAAATCCACCCGCTCGTGGGCGCCCCGGCTCTCCTCGCGCGTCAGCGCGCTCACCGCCATCATCAGGCCGACCGCAGCCGCATCGGCGGCCGCGCCGGCGCTTTCCGCCAACGGCCGCAGCGCCGCGACGGCGATCCGCAGGCCCTCGGCGTCGCGCTCCACCCCGAGATGGCGGGAGATGAGCCCGCGCACCCGCGCGGCGTTCTGCTCCCCGGGCACCAAGGCGAGCGCCCGCGGCGCCGGCACTTCGGCCGCGCCGCCGGCGACGCTTTCCGCCACCTCCCGCGCGCAGACCACCGCCTCGATCAGCGAGTTGCTGGCCAGACGGTTGGCGCCGTGGAGCCCGGTGGAGGCCACCTCGCCCACCGCCCACAAGCCGGGCACGGAGCTCCTGCCCTGCGCATCCACCTCCACGCCGCCCATGTGGTAATGGGCCGCCGGACGGATCGGCAGGAGATCGCTGGCGGGATCGAGCCCCGCATCGGCGCAGAGGGCCGCGATGGCCGGGAAGCGCGCGGCGAAGCGCCGGCCGAGGCAGCGGCGCGCATCGAGATAGACGCCGCGGCCAGCGGTCAGCTCCCGCCATACGGCGCGGGCCACCACGTCGCGGGGAGCAAGCTCCGCCCCCGGCGTTCCGGCGAGGAAGCGCTCGCCGCGATCGTTCACCAGCAGCGCGCCTTCGCCGCGCACCGCCTCGCTGACGAGGGGCATGGAGCCGGAGGCGGCGGTGCCGCGCGCCAGCGCCGTGGGATGGAACTGCACGAATTCGAGGTCGCGCAGCACCGCGCCGGCGCGGGCGGCCAGCGCCAGCCCCTGGCCGAAGGAGGACGGCGGATTGGTGGTGTGCTCGAACAGCCCGCCCACCCCGCCGGTGGCGAGGATCACACGGCCCGTGGGCAGGATCAGCGTGCCCCGCGCGCCGGTGGCGAGAATGCCGTTGACCTCGCCGTCCTGGACGAACAGGCGGCGCACCTCCATGCCCTCCAGCACGGCGATGGAGGGGCAGCGCCGCACCGCCTCGCGCAGCGCCCGCACCAGCTCGCGCCCGGTGCCGTCGCCATCCGCATGGACGATGCGCCGGCGTCGGTGGGCAGCCTCGAGCCCGAGGGCGAGCCGCCCCGCCTTGTCGCGGTCGAAGCGGGTGCCGAGCCGCGCCAGGGCCTCGATGGCCGCGGGCGCGCCGGAGAGGATGCGCCCGGCCGCCTCGGCATCGCACAGGCCGTCGCCCGCCGCGAGGGTATCGGCGAGGTGCAGCGTGGCGTCGTCGTCCTCGCCCACGCTGGCGGCCATGCCGCCCTGCGCGTAGGGGCTGGAGGCGGCTTCGCCCAGCGGCGCCTTGGTGATGAGAACCACCGGCTGGGGCGCCAGGAACAGCGCCGTGGCAAGCCCGGCGATGCCGCTGCCCACCACGACGGGCCGCCCGGCGAGGGCGATGGCATCGGGGATCATAGGGCCAGCATCCGTTCCACCGAGGTGCGGGCGCGCGCCGCCATCTCCGGGTCGATCTCCACCGGCGTGAGGTTGTCCTCAAGGGCGCGGCGGATGTTGGAGAGGGTGATCTTCTTCATGTGCGGGCAGAGATTGCAGGGCCGCACGAAGTCGAGATCGGGATACTTCACGGCGATATTGTCGCTCATGGAGCATTCGGTCAGCAGAACCACGCGCGGCGGCCGCTTGTCGCCCACATAATCGGCCATGGCGGCGGTGGAGCCGGCGAAATCCGCCTCGGCCACCACCTCCGGCGGGCATTCGGGATGCACCAGCACGGTGACGCCGGGATGCGCCTCGCGCAGCTCGCGCACGTCGGCGGCGGTGAAGCGCTCGTGCACCTCGCACTGGCCGGCCCAGGCGATGATCTCCACATTGGTCTCGGCCGCGACGTTCTTGGCGAGATACTGGTCGGGCAGCATGATCACCTTGGGCACGCCGAGGGATTCCACCACCTTCTTCGCATTGCCCGAGGTGCAGCAGATGTCCACCTCCGCCTTCACCGCGGCGGTCGTGTTCACATAGGCCACCACCGGCACGCCGGGGTGCGCGGCGCGCATCAGGCGCACGTCCTCGGGGCGGATGGAATCGGCCAGCGAGCAGCCCGCCCCGGTGTCGGGGATGAGCACCGTCTTGCCCGGATTGAGCAGCTTCGCCGTCTCGGCCATGAAGTAGACGCCGGCGAGCACGATCACGTCGGCCTCGGCCTTCATGGCCTCGCGGGCCAGCGCCAGGCTGTCGCCCACGATGTCGGCGACGCCGTGGAAGATCTCCGGCGTCTGGTAATTGTGCGCCAGGATGACCGCATTGCGCTCGCGCTTCAGGCGCTGGATCGCCTCCACGTCATCGGCGAACAAGGCCCAGTCGGCCGGCGGAATGACGCGGCGCACCTTCTCATAGAGGGCCTGGGTGCGGGAGAACGACTCGGGCATCGCAAGCATCACGTATACTCACTTTGAGCATAAATCGGCTATATGCTTATCCTGAGCATAAATATTGTCAAGTGCGTGCGAGGGGAATTTTCGTGCCCGCCATGGCCCGCTCGGCCAGAACCGCGTGGCGGAAGCGGAACAGCTTGGCCGGGCGGCCGGCCGTCTCGGAAGAAGTTTCGCCTGTCTCTTCAACCAGTTCCTGCTGCTCGACGAGGCGGCGGAAATTCTGCTTGTGCACCAGCCGCCCGGCCAGCGCCTCCACGCAGCGCTGGAGCTGCAGCAGGGTGAAATGGGGCGGCATCAGCTCGAACACCACGGGACGGTACTTGATCTTGGCCCGCAGGCGGGCGATGCCGGTGGCCAGGATGCGACGATGATCGGCGGTCATGGACCGCCCGGCGACGGCGGCGCGGTCCGCCCGTGGTGCAGCGCAGCGCAGCGCTTCCTCCACCAGGCCGGCCTCGAACAGCAGCTCGTAGCGCTGCAGCGTCAGCTCCTCGTTCCAGGGCGTGCCCTCGAGGCCGAAGGTGGCCGACACGCGCTGGCGCCGCTCCTCCGACAGGACCCCGCCCGCCTGCGCCCAGCGGGCCAGCGCCGGGGCGATCACCCGCTCGATCAGCACCGGCGGCCCGGAGCGGTGGTCCTCCCAGGGAAAGTAATCGTACCAGCTCGACCAGCCGCGCTCCTCCTCCCCGGTCTCCCGGGTGAGGCCGAGATAGGCGATGGAGATGGTGCGCGGCGCGCTTTCCTCCCCCGTGCGGTCGCGGTCGGCGAAGGTGTAGAGCTGCTCCACATAGCCGAGCGGATGATGGGTCTGCCGCTCCACCCAGTCGCGCAGGCCCGATTGCAGCGTGCGGTGGGCGAGCTCGAACGGACCGGAGGGAAGGGTGCTGCCGCCGTCCAGGGTCATCACCCGCGGCTCGCCGCCGGTGACCGCCACGAGGACGGCGATGAGGTCCACGGCGACGGCCCGCTCCATCCGCCCGGCACCGGCGGCCGGAGATCGCGTCTTTGCCGCCTGTGCGGAACCCATGCGCTCGTGTCCCTCGCGGGTTGGCGCCCTGCGGCGCATCAGGGGAGGCGGTGGCCGGCCCCCGCCGGATCGCGCGGGCATCGGCGACCCATGCAACAGGCGTGCCCTCCGGTTCTTCCGGATACCACGGAGCGCGGGCGGAGCGGAAGGCGCGCGCCACGGGCGTGCCCACAACTTTGGTTCATAGCCGGCTGTCCCCGATGACGCGCGGCGTGCGCCTCAGAACAGCCGTCCGCCGTCCGGCACGCGGACGGTGGGGGAAATGAGCACCACCGCGCCGTCGGCATCGGGAAATCCGAGGGTCAGGACCTCGGACATGACGGGGCCGATCTGGCGCGGCGGGAAGTTCACCACCGCCGCCACCTGCCGGCCCACCAGGGTTTCGGGCGCATAATGCACGGTGATCTGCGCCGACGAGCGCTTCAGCCCGATCCCGGGCCCGAAATCGATGGTGAGCTTGAA
>JAFIHR010000127.1 GCA_017849325.1 Xanthobacter autotrophicus
CTCCGACAGGGACAGATAGCGTTCGTCCGCCGGCCGGGAGAACCACTCCGACGACACGCGGCCGACGCGCTCGCCGCGATTGACATCCACCTTATACCCGCCGCTCGGATCACCGCGGGCGTCCAGAACCTGTTCGTTCATGGGATCGTTCTCCATGACGGGCGCCGGCAGCCTCTCTCCCGGCAGTCAACCCGTCACGGAAAACCGGTCCACCCTCTGACTCTTGAGGGGCGTTGCGGGGGCTCCCCGCTCGATGGGGTCGGCCGAGACCTGGCTCGGCCGCAGGGGAAGGCTTTCCCCTAGCAGCGTCACATCAGAAGAGCCGGATTCATTCAGGCCGGCTCGGGAACAGGAGATAGATCCAGTCGGCGCAAGCCGCCAGGATCTTCAGCGCCATGCCGGGGGAATGAATTTCAGCGCTGCCGTGGGACAGACCATTACGTAATGCGATAAGCGCCTCGACAGGATCGGCCATCAGCATGCTGCCCTCGACCATTGGCGGCAACGCGCCCGTTTTGCGTGCTCGATCGACCAGATTGCGCAGCGTGCCGCGTGCGTCTCCACCATGCCCACTCAAACGAAATTTGAGCGCTAGCTCGAAAGCTCCGAATGCTTGGATTTCTCCCACCACGAAGAGATCGTAGTCAAAAAAGGCGTAAAGCATGATGCTACGCGCTCTGTCGAAGGCCTTTTGAACCTCTACGGGTGCCGCACCCTTCAAGCCGACATCAACTATTCCGGCATGATGGTCTCGAAGCGTCATTCGACGCGCGACATCTTGCTCAATAACATAGAGGTCAGCGAACCGGGGATCGGGCTCGAGAAGGGAGTCGAATGGCTTGAGAGACATGGGGCAGATGGCTCCTCTGAGCTATGCGCCCCAAGCGTCAATGATTTGGCGCAGAGGAAACGGAGCTCTTTCCTTCGACCATTCGTGGTACGGCGCTGCCGTCTGGCTATAGGGGCCAGGCTCCGGTCGATCGAACTGAACCCGCGCCGGGATATGGAACGCGCTTCCGAAAACGATCGCCTCGCCCGACGACAAAATCGTCACCTGATCGAGCAAACGCCGCGCCTGCATCGGGATGATGCGTCGGAAATGGTCGATGTCGTCCGGGTTCTGCAGACGATGGCTGATGAAGTTGGCACACTGGCTGATAATTGTCTGGCTGATCTCGCTCGGTCGCTGGCTGGCGATGATCAGTGAGAGGCCAAACTTCCGTCCCTCCTTGGCGATACGCTCATAGGCGAGACGTGCGAGGCGATGGCCGCGGTCTTCGTCCGATCGCGCCGGCCGCGCGTAGTTGTGCGCCTCCTCCAGGACGAGCACCCAAGGATGCTTATAGCGTGATGCCGCCGGCAATCGCTCCCTTGCCTCGAGGAGTACGCGCCCGATGACGGCGCAAGCATAAGGGAGAATCTCGTTTCCCAACATGGATAAGTCGAGCACCGACACCTTAGGCCCGCCCGCATTTCCGAGACCAAAACGGGAAAACCACGATGCCAGATCCGGGATGCTAGTTTCGGCGTTCTCATAATTGAGAAACGAATGCCAGCGTTTATCGTCGAGGCGCGTCTTCAACCTCAGTTTCAACGTCGTGAGGTGTGCATCGACCCTTATGGTATCTTCCTTGGACACCGCTCGATTGATCAGGGATGGATCTGTCAACGTCGAACGGGAGATGCGCAACGGTGAATCGGCTGTCCGAACGGCAGTCTCGGCGACATGGCTGCCGCCGATGATCTTTGCGCGGATTTCATCCTGGAGCTTTCGAGCCTCGGCTTCGATCTGAGCAGCATTCGCGAGGACCTCTTGATTGAAACCGGTGATCGCTTTGTGCGATGCGAACAGAGTTTCAAATGAGGCTGTATCGATGTCGGAATTCGCCAGATAGCCTACAATCAGATCGCAATATGAACCAGCCGACTTCCGTTGTATCTTTTGGAGATCGGAAAGCATCTTTTCGATTGAGCTTAAAGCACTCTGGAATGTATTAAGATTCGAAACCTCATCAGCATTCCCGCCCTTCGCGATCGCCCACCAATCCTTCAGGACCGGCTCCTGCGTTTGTTCGGCAGCGCTCAACCAAGCGCAGATCTCTTCAGCATTGAGAAACCAGAGTGGAAGGCCGAATTCTTCACCGTTGAGGTAGATGCGATCGGGCAATCGTGTGACGGTCTTGCCTGTTGGGAATGCCTTTTCATACTCGCCATTAATGTCGAGGATAAAGACATGCGGCTCCTCGGCGGCACCATCGAGCGCCTTCATCGCCTTCTGGATCAGGCTGGAAACGGAAAAGGACTTGCCCGAGCCGGTGTTGCCGACGATCGCCAGAGGGCGCGAAAACAGATCGTTGTAGGAGGCGCGCACGACATTGCGCGTCTGGCCCGTTGGAAACCCGATTTTCAGGTCGTAGTCGAAGTCCTTGTCATCATAGCCTTCTGGCCTATTGCGCCGCGGCGGAAGCTCGAACACAGCGCGCAGCACGGCCGGCGATCCGATCTCAGCAGGGGTATCGAGGGTTGGCAGAACGGATATGCCCGGGCTGAAGGAGGCGTCGTCATCAATGTTCTCGATCGTGCCCAGCAACTGCACGCTGGCGATCCGGCGAGACTTCATCAACTCAAGGCTGAGGTCGTCGCCACTTGCAGGGTCGAAGCTCTCGCGCGCCTCGAGGTCGGTAATGATGCCGATGACGGTTTCGCCCGCCCCCAATGAAAATGTCAGGTAGGCGTTGATGGCGATCGCGACCTGGACGCCGTCAAGGGTCGCGCGAAGCGCCGAGCGGGTTTCGGGCAAAAGCTCGACTTTCACCCGAAACCCCTGAACAGCGACGATGTGGCCGACAAGTCTAGGATTATCCATGGTCAAGCCCCCGTATCGGGTTCGGCGGGCATTGCAGACGAGGCGATCTGCTTTTCAAAACGACGCAGACGCAAGAAATCGTCGAGCCATTGGACGTCGGGCATCGCTGACCGCGCAAAATCATCAAAGGTCGCGTGCTTGAACGTGGCAGCCGCAAAGGCTGCGTCGGTCGGGCACAACACGAAAGCGCGCTTGCCAAGGTCCTTGTACCGCCGGATGCGCTCGACGACCGGGCTCTCCGGATTGGGCTCCACCACCAGCATAACCAGCGACGGGTTGATCAAGGCACTCTCGATGATTCGGCTGACATGATCGTCGCCGAAGCCGTAGCCGAGGACGAGCAGGAACGTCTGAGGGATGCCGAGGCGCACTTGGAATGATCGGAAGAGATGCGCATACGGCATCGTCAGCGTCTGCGTGAACTTATTCGCGGTCGGCAGAATACCGATCGATGCGGTTCCCTCGGCAAGATCAACGAGTGCGGCTGCCTTCTCCTCCGGCTTCAAGTCCACATAGGCTCGGAACGGCGCGAGGTCGGGGTGCCGCGCCCGCATCTCGCCATCTTGCTCGAACCAGTGAATTGACCCATGCAGCTTGTAAAAATGCAGGAACTTGTCGAAGCGCCGGACTCGGCCTTCGGCGACTTCCCCCGGATAATAGACGTCAAGGCCGTAGACGGAGGGATCGAACCGCGCTGCGGCGCGGCCGGTGAACCCATCGAAATACTGGATGCCGAGCAACTCCAGCGCCTGCTCGAACAGGGTGTCGTAGTTCAACGTGAAAAGATGAGTTCGCCCGAGATTGCTATCTCGGGCGACGAGCTTGGAGAGAAATGCGAGCTGCGGCGGGGTCTCTCTTATCGACTTCGCCATGGCCTTATCGGGCAAGGACAGCGCGCATTCTGCGAAAATCGACATGCGCAGATGGTTTACGAACCACTGGAGATCGTCAAAGCTTGGTGCGGGTGTGCTCGGCCAGGTGACACCGGAGAATGGTGCGTCTTTCGACTGGCCAATGACCAAGGCGTTGGCGACGAAGGATAGCCAAGCTTCGAAACCTAGCGTCGGTTCATCGATAAAATTAGCCAGCCAGACGGCGTCCCTCCGCGCCTTGATGATGGGGCCGATTGAGGCAGGCACATCCGGGAGGGCCTCGATCGTTTCGAAGACAGCGGTTTCAAGATTCGCCATGGTCTTCCCGCCGGCTGAAACCGACGTACCGGAACCCGTCAAAACCACGAGGTTTTCCATGCGTAGCCATTCGGAGATCAGAGCTTGGAGGCGAACTCGCCCCTGTTTCTGGTCAAGCCCAAGCAGGAGATCTCCAGCATTGCCGTCTTCGGTCAGACCGATGAGCTGGTACTCGATGGGTACAGGCGGCGGCGCCATCTTCATTTTTCCCCCTCCAGGCCGCCACGCAACGGATTGATGATCTGGAGCCCGGCGAAGTCCTTCTCGTTGTCAGTCACCACGACGCATTCATTCGCACCGGCGACGGCGGCGATGATCATGTCGAGTCCGCTACGGGGACGACCCGCCACCTTGCCCTCCGCCATCAGCCGCGCCCAGATCAGGCCGGCCTTGGCGTCGAAGGATAAAATGCGGCCCGTGAACAGGGCCTGCGGCCCCTCCGGCCCGACAAACCAGGCGTCGAGCGCATCGCGTTTCTTGCCGCGGGGCTTTTCCAGAATGCCACGTCGAATTTCAGCGACGGTCAATGACGCAATAAACAGGTCCTCGTCGCGCTGTGTTGCCATCCAAGCCAGCAACGACGCCGACGGCTGCGGCTTGACGATATTGCTGATGATGTTGGTATCGAGGAGATAGCGCGTCACAGATCGACCTTACGCCCCTCTTCACGCGGGCGGGAAAGATCAAGCTCCGCGCCCACCAGCGGCGAGCGGCGTAAAGCGGTGAGGATGCCGCCGGGCTTGGGTGGTTCGCCAGCGACGACTGTCTTCACGGCCGCGCGAACCTGCTCCGCTTCCGGCCCTTCCTCAGCCAGACGACGGGCAAGAGCGCGTATCAGCTCGCGATCGGATTCGAGCGCCATGATCTCGAAGCGCGTGAAGCCGCGCTGCGTCAGACGGGCGCGGTAATTCTGGATCGCTCTCTTCTGTGCAGCATTGCCCATGGCCACCCTCCATGCTATATCTGGATATATAGCCCAGATTTGTTGTGCAGACAAGTGAGGACGCGATGGCGAAACGCGTTTCAGACAGGCTTGGCCAGAGAGCGGATCGCCGCGCCATCCGATGCCGGTATTTTCCGTCTGCTGTGATGCGCTTTTCTACGCCGGATGGCGCCAGCACCAGCAACAATATGCCGAATGCCGTCGAATACTCTCCGTTGATTTGCGTTGCTTATACTTCGATTCACAACAATCGTGAAGCCGATCAACTTGCAATCGCTATCGAACGGCGCAACGATGGACCAGGACAAACGCCAGCAGCAAAGGAGCGCGCTTCGGCTCGTCGAGCCGGAACTGTCGCTCGTGCGCCGCGGCGACGGTCCCGACCCGCGCCTGAGCGAGTTGGCTCGCCTGCTCGCCCGTCGTGCTGCGCGGGAGGTGTTCGAAGAGCAGATGAAGGAACGCAGCACGACGCGCTCCTGACACCTCAGGAGAGTGCGCTTTGAAAGTCGCGATCTACGCCCGCTATTCGTCCGACAATCAGCGCGACGCCTCCATCGCCGACCAGCTCCGCATCTGCCGCCTCCATGCCGAGAAGCAGGGTTGGCAGGTGGTCGAGGAATATACCGACCACGCCATTTCCGGCGCCTCCCTTCTTCGTCCCGGTATCCAAGCCCTGATCTCGGACGCAGCGCGCGGCCGTTTCCAGTACGTGCTGGCCGAGGCGATGGATCGTCTTTCGCGCGATCAGGAGGACATTGCCGGCCTCTACAAGCGCATGGCCTATGCGGACGTGAAGATCGTCACGCTCTCCGAGGGCGAAGTCACGCATCTGCATGTCGGTCTGAAGGGCACGATGAACGCCCTGTTCCTCAAGGATCTCGCCGACAAGACGCGCCGAGGCCAGCGCGGGCGCGTCGAGATGGGCAAGTCCGGCGGCGGCAACGCCTATGGCTATGATGTGGTGAAGAAGTTCGACGCCGGCGGCGAGCCCATACGCGGCGACCGGACCATCAACGAGTTTCAGGCGGGGGTCATCCGCCGCATCTTCCGTGACTATTCGGCCGGAAAGTCGGCGAAGCGAATTGCCTTCGAGCTGAACAAGGAGGGCATCTCCGCGCCGGGCGGTGGAGAATGGGGCTTCAGCACGATCAACGGCAATCCGAAGCGCGGCAACGGAATCCTCAACAACGAGATGTACGTTGGCAAGCTGGTCTGGAACCGTCAGCGCTTCATCAAAGACCCGGACACTGGCAAGCGCCAGGCGCGCATAAACCCGGAGGAGGACTGGATCACCCAGGATGTGCCCGAGTTGCGCATCCTTGACGACGAGCTGTGGCGGGCGGTCAAGGATCGCCAGAAAGCGGTCAAACTGAACCGTAGCGACAACGGCGAGACCGAGAACCACTTCCGGGAACGTCGGCGCCCCAAATACCTTTTCTCGGGCCTGACCAAGTGCGCCTGCTGTGGCGGTGGCTATTCGATGATCTCGGCTGACCTGGTTGGCTGCTCGACAGCCCGGAATAAGGGCACTTGCGACAATCGCAGGAACATCCGGCGCGATCAGTTCGAGGCGCGCGTCCTGAACGCGCTGCGCCATCACCTGATGGACCCAGCGCTGTTCAAAGAATTCTGCGAGGAATTCACCCGCGAGATGAATCGGCTGCGCATGGAAGGCCGAGCGTCGATCGATGCGGCCGAGGCCGAGATCAAGCGAATCGACCGGGAACTCGACAAGTTGATGAAGCTCATCCTCGCGTCCGACAGCGACGACGCCCCCACCCGGATGATGAAGCAGATGAAGGAGCTGGAGGCTCGCCAGAAGGAGCTAAAAGCGTTCCTGCAGGACGCCCAGGAGCCGCCGCCCCTCCTGCATCCAAACATGGCGCATCACTACCACGCCCAGGTGGATGAGCTGTATGCGGCGCTTCAGGAGGATTCGGAGGAAAAGCGGATGACGGCGGCCGACCTGATTCGCTCGCTGGTGAAGGAGATCATCCTGACGCCGGCAGGAGGCGAGCTTCGGGTCGACGTGCGAGGTGATCTGGCTGGAATTCTTGCGATTTCGCTCAAAAGCAAACGGCCCGCCAGAGGGGCGGGCCGATCGCAAGTCGAGATGGTTGCGGGGACCTGCTCTGATCAGAACTTGCGAACGCAAAAAAGCCGCCCGGTGGGGGCGGCTGATTTGCGCGATTTGGTATCGCAATTTGAGATGGTTGCGGGGGTAGGATTTGAACCTACGACCTTCAGGTTATGAGCCTGACGAGCTACCGGGCTGCTCCACCCCGCGTCACCGCCGCTGCGCTAAGCCGGCGAAGCACCGGAGCGGCGCCGCGTATGTAGCAACCCCGCCGGCACAAAGGAAGGGCTTGGGCGACAAAAAATCGTCATCGGCCTCCAGCCTGTGGATGGCTGGCGCCCTGGAGCTGTGATCTGATGACCCGCGCAAGGCCGCGACGGTGCCGGCCAGCCCGGCCGCGCGGGGCCAGAAGGTGCGAGCGGATTGATGCGGGTGGTCGGGTGCGCTGGAAAAGGCGTTGCCGGCGTCCGCAAGGCAGGGGGCCGGTCATGAGTTTTTCCGATGGGGACACCGGGCAAGCGGAGATCGACGCGCTCCGCGCGCTGCTGAAGTCCAGCCCCCGCCCCACCACCCTGGCCGAGCGCCGCGCGCGCCTGGATGCCATTGCCGCGGTGGACCCCGTGGAAGGCGACATCGCGCTCACCCCCGTCGATGCCGGCGGCGTGCCGGCGGAATGGTCGCTGGCGCCGGGCAGCGATGCCGCAAAGGTCCTGCTGTTCCTGCACGGCGGGGGATATATCTCCGGCTCGCTGACGAGCCACCGCACCATGGCGAGCGGCGCCGGCCGCGCGGCCGGCATCCGCACCCTCGCCATCGCCTATCGCCTCGCGCCCGAGCATCCCTTCCCCGCCGCGCTGGAGGATGCGCTGGCGGCTTATGACTTCCTGCTCTCTCACGGCTATGAGGCCTCGCGCATCGCCGTGGGCGGCGACAGTGCGGGCGGCGGGCTCACCCTCGCCGTGTTCCAGTCCTTGCGGACCAGGGGTGCGGCGCTGCCGGCGGCGGGCTGGCTGGTCTCGCCGTGGGTGGACCTGCGCATGACCGGCGCCAGCATGGACACCAAGGATGCGGTCGATCCGCTGATCCACCGGGACTATCTCCAGCAGCTCGCCGACGCCTACCTCTCGGGCGGCGCCTCGCCCGACGATCCGCTGGTCTCGCCGCTTTATGCCGACCTTTCGGGCCTGCCGCCGCTGCTCGTCCAGGTGGGATCGACGGAGACCCTGCTCGACGATGCGGTGCGGATCGCCGGCCGGGCCGGGGCGGCGGACGTGCCCGTCACCCTCTCCGTCTATCCCCACATGATCCACTCGTGGGCGATCTGGCATCAGCGCCTCGGCGCGGGCCGCCGATCGCTGGAGGAGGCCGGGTCCTTCCTGCGGCGCGCGCTGGGCGGCTGAGGCGGCGCCCCGCCTCAGGGGCTTGCCACCTCGGGGCCTCCCACCTCAGGGCTTGGGCGGGGCCTTGGTTGCCGCCTTCCCGGCCGCGCGGGCGGCGGCGCGGGCGTTGTTCTCGACCTTGCGCGCCTCGCGGCCCTCCCGCCCCTCCACCAGGGAGGTGATGACGCCGTGCAGCGTGGCAAGGTCCTGCCGGGTCAGCCCCAGCCGGTGGAAGATGTTGCGGATGTTGCGGGTGGTGGAGGGCTGCTTCTCCGCCGAGCGGAAGAAGCCCGCCTCGTCCAGCGCGCCCTCCAGATGGGCGAAGAAGGCGAAGAGATCGCCCTTGTCGGCGAGGGGCGACTTGTCCGGCGGGGCGAAGGGCAAGGCCCCCTCGCTGGCCGCCTTCGACCATTCATAGGCCGTCACCGCCACGCAGGTGCCGAGATTGAGCGAGGCGAACGCCGGATTGACCGGCAGCGTGAGGATGGCATCGCACAAAGATACCTCCTCGGTGTAGAGCCCGGTGCGCTCGCGGCCGAACACCAGCGCCACCTCCTCGCCGGCCGCCAGATGGGCGCGCGCCTCCTCCGCCGCCCCGTCCGCGCCCATCACCGGCTTGGCCATGCCGCGCTCGCGCGCCGTGGCGGCAATGGCGTACTTCACATCCGCGAGCGCCGCCCGGAGGTCGGGATAGACCGCGACGCCTTCCAGGATGCGGTCCGCGCCGGCGGAGAACACCCGCGCCTTCTCGTTGGGCCAGCCCTCGCGGGGATTGACGAGGCGCAGCCGGTCGAGCCCGAAATTGCCCATGGCGCGGGCTGCCGAGCCGATATTCTCGCCGAGCTGGGGCTCCACCAGGATCACCAGGGGGCCGCCGGCCACCCAGGGTTTCGTGCTGTCGGTACCGGAACCGGGCATCTTTCCTCTCGTCTTTCAGCCCTCTTGCGCCGCACACTGGCCGCTGTCGAGCCCCCGCGGCGCGCTTCCAGGGGGAAAGCGGCCATCTCATGCCAAAGAACGGGGCTTTGCCGCTTCCGCATTTAGCCGCGCCAATGCTATAGCGGCGACGCTGGAGGGTTGTCTCGGGTGCCCGGGGGCTGACCCCGCTGGGGCTCACCGCCCAAGCCGTCCTTCCTTCCCAGTCCCATCCGCTCGCGAACACCCCGAAAGGTCATCCCATGGCGAAGATCAAGGTGGCAAATCCGGTCGTCGAACTCGACGGCGACGAGATGACCCGGATCATCTGGCAATACATCAAAGACAAGCTGATCCACCCCTATCTCGACATCGACCTCAAATATTACGACCTCTCCGTCGAGAACCGCGACGCGACCAACGACAAGGTGACTGTCGAGTCCGCCGAGGCCATCAAGCAGTACGGCGTGGGCGTGAAGTGCGCCACCATCACCCCGGACGAGGCGCGGGTGAAGGAGTTCAACCTCAAGGAGATGTGGAAGTCGCCCAACGGCACCATCCGCAACATCCTCGGCGGCGTGATCTTCCGCGAGCCCATCATCTGCCAGAACGTGCCGCGCCTGGTGCCCGGCTGGACCCAGCCCATCGTGGTCGGCCGCCATGCCTTCGGCGACCAGTATCGCGCCACCGACTTCAAGGTGCCGAGCAAGGGCACGCTGACCATCTCCTTCGTGGGCGAGGACGGCACCAAGATCGAGAAGGAAGTCTACAAGTTCCCCGGCGCCGGCGTGGCCATGGCCATGTACAATCTGGATGATTCCATCCGCGACTTCGCCCGCGCGTCGCTGAACTACGGCCTGATGCGCAACTATCCGGTCTATCTCTCCACGAAGAACACCATCCTGAAGGCCTATGACGGCCGCTTCAAGGATATCTTCCAGGAGGTTTACGACGCCGAGTTCAAGGACGAGTTCACCAAGCGGGGCCTCACCTACGAGCACCGCCTGATCGACGACATGGTGGCCTCGGCGCTCAAGTGGTCCGGCGGCTATGTGTGGGCCTGCAAGAACTACGACGGCGACGTGCAGTCCGACATCGTGGCCCAGGGCTTCGGCTCGCTCGGCCTCATGACCTCCGTGCTCATGACCCCCGACGGCATGACCGTGGAGGCCGAGGCCGCCCACGGCACCGTGACCCGCCACTATCGCGAGCACCAGAAGGGCAAGGAGACCTCCACCAACTCCATCGCCTCCATCTTCGCCTGGACCCGTGGCCTCGCCCACCGCGCCAAGCTGGACGGCAACGAGGAGCTGGCCAAGTTCTCCAAGACCCTGGAGCAGGTGTGCGTGGACACCGTCGAGAGCGGCTACATGACCAAGGACCTCGCCCTGCTGGTGGGCGCCGACCAGAAGTGGCTCTCCACCACCGGCTTCCTCGACAAGATCTCCGAGAACCTCACCAAGGCGATGGCCGCCTGAGGGCGGCTTCCGCTTTGGCCCCCCCGTGGGGCGGTTTGACAGGTGAAAGGAAGGGGCGGTCCGGCATCCGGACCGCCCCTTTCGATTGCGGCCCCCTCACGGTCCCGTCCACGTCCCCCGGCTCACGGCCCCTCCACGGCTCCGCTTGCGCGCAGTCGCTCCGCGCTCCGCTCCAAGGCTTCAACCGCCGAACCATGGGCCATCGCCCCGCGCGTCGGCTCGCGGATCCGCTCGCGCCTGGAGCAGATGGTAGGCCTGACCGCCATCCGCGCTGCTCTCGGCGAGGTCGGTCGGACGCCCGGAGCGTTCGGGACTACCCCGCCCACACCCTGCCCCCCGCCACGGCACTCTCGGGATGCCTGACAAGCCAGCATTCTGGACAGGCGGCAATTCCGCGGTGGGATCGGGGCCGGCCCTGCCGAATGGCGCCCGCTCCACCTCCCGCCCACCGCATCGACCGCGGTCGCCCCGCCCCCAGCCCACCGAACGAGCGCGCAGAGCCGCCTCAATCCCCCGCCTCGATGCGGCGGCGGCAGGAATCGCGCGCCTCCTCCACCCGCCGCGCCACCACCTCGTCGGGCAGGCCGAGCTCCTGCAGCAGCTGGCTGGTGAGCTGCAGGCTCGCCTCCACCGCCTCCGGGATGACGCCGCGCACGCCGAGCGTCCACAGGCGGCGTGCGTGGCCGGCGTCCTTCGCCCGCGCCACCACCACCGCACGGGGCCAATGGGTGCGCGCCGCCCGCACCATGGCTTCGGCTTCCTGCGGCGAATCCAGCGTCACCACGAACGCGCTGGCGCTTTCGCCGCCGAGCCGCTCCAGGATCTCGAGGCGCCCCGCATCGCCGAAGAAGACCGGCCGGCCCGCCGCCCGCTCCACCGCCACCCGGCGGGGATCCTTGTCCACCGCCACGAAGGGGACGTTCTCCCGCTCCAGCGTCTCGGCCACGATGCGACCCACCCGACCGAAGCCGCCGATGACCACGTGGCCCTTCTGCTCCGTGACGGCCACCGCCTTCAATTCCTCGTGGGCCTCGCGTTCCAGCCGCGCCCCGAGGCCGTAGCCGAAGCGCGCGAGCAGCGGCGTCGCCGCCAGCGTCAGGCCCACCACCGCCACGATGGCGCCCGCATCGGACGAGGAGAGCGTTCCCTTGGCGGCGAGCAGCCCCAGCACCACGAAGGCGAACTCGCCGGTCTGCGCGAGCAGGATGGAGGCCTCCGCCGCGGCCGGCCGGTCCACCGCCATCACCCGCGTGGCGAGATAGGTGAAGGCGACCTTCACGGCGAGGATGGCGACCGTCGCCAGAAGGATGAGGCCGAGGCGCGGCAGCACCGTCGCGAACTCGACGCTCATGCCGACGGTGACGAAGAACACGCCGATGAGCAGGCCCTTGAACGGCTCCAGATCCACCTCGATCTGGTGCCGGTAGGCAGTTTCCGAGAGCAGCATGCCGGCGAGAAAGGCCCCGAGCGCACCCGAAAGGCCGGCGGCATGGGTCATGGTGGCGGTGCCGACCACCACCACGAGGGTGATGGCCATGATGAGCTCGCG
Source organism: Xanthobacter autotrophicus (assembly GCA_017849325.1). Classification (GTDB taxonomy): domain Bacteria; phylum Pseudomonadota; class Alphaproteobacteria; order Rhizobiales; family Xanthobacteraceae; genus Xanthobacter; species Xanthobacter autotrophicus_B. Next base: position 12,398 of record JAFIHR010000127.1, read on the forward strand.
CGAGCCGGTGTTGGCCGCTGCCGCCACCAGGGGCGCGAGCAGGTAACGACCCGCCACCAGGATCGCCGCCACCGCCCCCGCGGCCTTGGCGAGCGCTCCGAGCACCAGGTTCAGCACGCTGGCATCCGGGGTCCCGATCAGCTCGGTGGCGAGCAGGATGGGCACCACCATGAGGTCCTGGAACAGCAGCACGGCAATGACGAGCTGGCCGACCGGCGCGAGCGCGCGGTGCTCGGAAATGAGAAGCTGGGTCACCACCGCCGTGGACGAGAGGGCGAGCGCGAAGCCCAGCACCAGCGCAAGGCCGGCGGGAAAGCCGAGCAGCACCGCGAGCAGCGCCAAAGGCACGCCGCAGAACAGCACCTGCAGCCAGCCGACGCCGAACACCTCGCGCCGGAGCGCCCACAGGCGTCGGGCCGAGAATTCAAGGCCGAGCAGAAACAGAAGGAAGACGACGCCCAGCTCGCCGAACGGCGCGACCCGCTCGGCGCTCGAGATGGTAACGAAGCGGACGAGCGGCCAATCGCCCGCAAAGCTGCCGAGCCCGTGCGGACCGAGCGCCGCGCCGATGGCGATGAAGCCCACCACCGCGCCGATGCGCGCCCGGTAGAACAGCGGCACCAACACACCGGTGGCGATGAGATAGACGAACGCATCCTTTAAGAGCGCCTCGTTCATCACGGCTCCTCAGCGCCCACGCTGCCCCATCGCCAATCACCCGGCCCCGTCGCCGCACGCCGACGGCGAAACGCCGCCCGATCAGGCTGATGTGCCGGTTACGCGCCGGCCTGCCACGCGATTACGGCCTCCGATCGCAGGCCCCCAGCCCAAGGGACATCCGCGCGGTGAGCCACCGTGCCCTAGAGGCGTCGCGCTGGGAACCGAGCCCCTGCACCGTTCCGCTTAACCGATACCGGGGGCATCGGTTCGCCATAGCGCTCCGCCAGGCCGCGCACGCAACCCGGCACCGCCACCTGACCGATCGGCCAGCCCGCTCAGCCTGCCAATGCCGCCTCGATGGCGGCCAGCGCCTCGGCGGCCTTGGTGCCATCCGGACCGCCCGCCTGCGCCATATCGGCCCGGCCGCCGCCGCCCTTGCCCCCCAGCGCCTCGGCACCGCGGCGCACCAGCGAGACGGCATCGAAACGGCCGGTCAGATCCGCCGTCACGCCCACCACGATGCCCGCCTTGCCCTCGTCCGTCACGCCGACGATGGCCACCACGCCCGAGCCGACCTGCTTCTTGCCCTCGTCGACGAGGCTCTTCAGATCCTTGATCTCGATGCCGGAGACCTGCCGGGCGAGCAGCTTGACGTCGCCGATCGCGCGCAGTCCCTCGTCCCCCGCCGCCGCGCCGGCGCCGCCCATGGCGAGCTTCTTGCGGGCTTCCGCCAGATCGCGCTCGAGCTTGCGCCGCTCTTCCACCAGCGCGACCACGCGCGCTTCCACTTCCGGAACCGGCGCCTTCAGCGCCGAGGCCGCGGCCTGAAGCGCGGCATTGCCCGCGGTGAGATAGTGCCGGGCGGTGGAGCCGGTAAGCGCCTCGATGCGCCGCACCCCGGACGCGACCGCCCCTTCCGACACGATGGAGACGATGCCGATGTCGCCGGTCCGCCGCACATGGGTGCCGCCGCACAGCTCCACCGAATAGGTGGCGGTGCCATCGTCCGTGCCCATGGAGACCACGCGCACCTCGTCGCCATACTTCTCGCCGAACAGCGCCCGCGCGCCCGACTCGATGGCATCGTCCACCGCCATCACCCGCGTATCTACCGGCTCGTTGCGCAGGACGAGAGCGTTGGTGATGTCCTCGATCGCGCCGATTTACTGCGGCGTCAGCGGCTGGGGATGGGACAAGACGAAACGTAGACTGTCCGGGGCCACCAGCGAGCCCTTGTGGGCCACGTGATCCGCCAGCACCCGCCGCAGCGCCTCATGGAGCAGATGGGTGGCCGAATGATTGGCGCGGACCGCGCTACGCCGGGCGTGATCCACCTCGAGCACCACCGCCATATCCGGCTTGAGAGTGCCCGCCTCGACCTCGACCTCATGGATGAAAAGATCGCCAAGCTTCTTCTGCGTGCCGAGCACCTTCGCGCGCAGCCCCGCCTCGCCCGTCAGCGTGCCGCAATCACCGACCTGTCCGCCCGATTCACCATAGAAGGGCGTCTGGTTCAGGATCACCAGCCCACGCTCACCCTTGCCCAGCGCCGCGACCTCGCCGCCGTCGCGCACGATGGCGCTTACGATGCCCTCAGCCTTTTCCGTCTCATAACCCAGGAAATCCGTGGCACCGACGCGGTCGCGCAGCGCGAACCAAACCGCATCAGTGGCGGCCTCCCCGGAGCCCGCCCAATTGGCGCGCGCTTCCGCCTTCTGCCGCGCCATCGAGGCATCGAACGCCGCCGTGTCGACGGAGATGCCGCGGGCCCGCAGCGCA
>JAFIHR010000472.1 GCA_017849325.1 Xanthobacter autotrophicus
GAGCCGGTGCGCCTGCTGGCCGCCGCCTGGCTCGGCAAGACGCGGCTCATCGACAATATCGGCGTGTGACCCGTCCGGAGGCGCGCCGCCTCCGCCTCAGTGCAGGATCTGGCTGAGGAACAGCCGGGTGCGCTCGTGCTGCGGGTTGGAGAAGAAGGCCTCCGGCTCGTTCATCTCGATGATCTGCCCGGCATCCATGAAGATCACCCGGTTGGCCACCTGCCGGGCGAAGCCCATCTCGTGGGTCACGCACAGCATGGTCATGCCGTCGTGGGCGAGGCTGACCATGGTGTCGAGCACCTCCTTCACCATTTCCGGGTCGAGGGCCGAGGTGGGCTCGTCGAACAGCATGATGCGCGGGCGCATGCACAGCGCCCGGGCGATGGCCACGCGCTGCTGCTGGCCGCCGGAGAGCTGGCCGGGGTACTTGCTCGCCTGATTGGGGATCTTCACCTTGGTCAGGAAGTGCATGGCGAGCTCTTCCGCTTCCTTCTTGGGCATCTTGCGAACCCACATGGGCGCCAGCGTGCAGTTCTCAAGAATGGTGAGGTGGGGGAAGAGGTTGAAGTGCTGGAAGCACATCCCCACCTCGCGGCGCACCTCGTCGATGCGCTTGAGGTCGTTGGTGAGCTCCACCCCGTCGACGATGATGCGGCCCTTCTGGTGCTCCTCCAGCCGGTTGATGCAGCGGATCAGCGTCGACTTGCCCGAGCCCGAGGGCCCGCAGATGACGATCCGCTCGCCGCGCTCCACGGCGAGGTTCACGTCGCGCAGCACGTGGAAGTCGCCGTACCACTTGTTCACCCCGACCATCTCGATGGCGGTCTTGGGGGCCTCGGCCTCGGTCTTGGCGATGATGGGATCTTGGCTCATGGGATCACCCCCGTGTCAGTGGCGGCGGCCGACGTCGAGGCGCTTTTCCAGCGCCATCGAGTAGCGGGACATGCCGAAGCAGAAGAGGAAGTAGACGAGGCCGGCAAAGCCGAAGCCGGTGAACAGCGTGGTGGGCGTCGCCCAGTTGGGGTCGGTGAAGGCGGCGCGCAGGGAGCCGAGGAAGTCGAAGATCGAGACGATCAGCACCAGCGTCGTGTCCTTGAACAGGCCGATGAAGGTGTTGACGATGCCCGGGATCACCAGCTTCAGCGCCTGGGGCAGCACCACGAGGCGCATCATCAGGCCCGAGTTGAGGCCGAGCGCCATGGCGCCCTCGTACTGGCCCTTGGGGATCGCCTGGAGGCCGCCGCGCACCACCTCCGCCATGTAGGCCGAGGCGAACAGCGCCACGCCCACCAGCGCCCTGAGCAGGCCGTCGATGGTGAGGCGCCCGGGCAGGAACAGCGGCAGCATGTAGGTGGCGAAGAACAGCACGGTGATGAGCGGCACGCCGCGCCAGAACTCGATGAAGAGGATGGAGGAGATCTTCACCAGCGGCAGCTCGGACCGCCGCCCCAGCGCCAGCAGGATGCCGAACGGCAGCGACACGGTGATGCCGGTGACGGCAATCACCAGGGTGACCAGAAGGCCGCCCCACAGCCGGGTCTCCACCGACGGGAGGCCGAAGTCGATATCCACCGCCAAGAGCACGAGGCCCAGCGCCGCGAAGACGGTGAGCGCGGTCTTCGCCGCCCCCTTCTCCGCGCCGGCGCCGGCCACCATGCGGGCGATCAGCGCCGCGACCGCCGCCACCACGACGGCCGACAGGACGTAGTCCGCCCAGAAGGCGGCGCGCACGCCGAAGGCCTGGCCGAGCGCATCGAACGGCGCGGACAGCCCGAGGTAGCCGAGCAGGGAGTGGCGCAGATCGAGGTTGCCGCCGGTGAGCAGCACGAAGGCCACCACCGGATAGGCCCCGAAGAACAGCAGCGCGTTGAGCCGCTTGCCCGGCAGGGCCGGGATCAGCAGCGGCACCAGCAGCACCGCGCCCAGAAGATAGGCGAGGTTCACCCGCCAGCGCTCGGCCTCCGGATAGAAGCCGTAGACCAGCTGGTTGAACTTCGCCGCGATGAAGGGCCAGCAGGCGCCCACCACCTGATCGGGCGAGGCAGGGACGCAGGCGGCGCGGCTGTCGCCCGTCCACACCGCATCGGTGATGAAGAAGCGCACCAGCGGCGGGATGGTGGCATAGAGCAGCCACGCCCCGAACAGGGTGAGCAGCACCTGCGGCACCGAGCCGAACAGGTGGTGGCGGGCCCAGCCGATGGGGCCGTGCTCGGCGGCGGGCGCCGGCTCGGCGGCGAGCAGGTCCTTGGCGACGAAGCTGTGCGAGAGGGCGGCCATGGTTCAGCGCTCCACCAGCGCGACGCGCGTGTTGTACCAGCTCATGAAGAGCGAGGTGGCGATGGAGATGGTGAGGTACACCGCCATGGTCATGGCGACGATCTCGATGGCCTGCCCGGTCTGGTTCAGCGTGGTGCCGGCGAACACCGCGAACAGGTCCGGATAGCCCACCGCCACGCCGAGCGAGGAATTCTTGGTGAGGTTGAGATACTGGCTGGTGAGCGGCGGCACGATCACCCGCATGGCCTGGGGGATGATGACGAGGCGCAGCGTCGGCCCCGGCTTCAGGCCCAGGGAATGGGCGGCCTCCGTCTGCCCCTTGGAGACGGCGAGGATGCCGGCGCGCACGATCTCGGCGATGAAGCCCGCGGTATAGATGGAGAGCGCCAGAAGCAGCGCCACGAACTCGGGAATGACCCGCAGCCCGCCGATGAAATTGAAGCCGCGCAGCTCGGGATGCTCCACCGTGACGGGAAAGCCCGCGGCCGCGGCGGCGATCAGCGGCAGGCCGATGACGAGGCCGAGCTGGGTGAGGAACACCGGGAACTGCTGGCCGGTGGCTTCGCGCCGGCGCTTCGCCCACATGGCCACCGCGATGGCCGCCACCACCGCCACGCCGAAGGCGATGAAGATGACCGAGGAGCCCTCCTCGAAGACGGGCCGCGGCAGCACCAGCCCGCGGTTGTTGACGAACACCGACGGGGCGTTCAGCGAGGCGGCGAAGCTCGCCAGCGGCGTGCCGAGGAAGCCGAGGCCGATGGACGACAGCCCGCCGGCAAGGCCGTTCAGCATCGGCTGGATCCCGAAGCCCCAGCTCTGGCGGGGGCCGGGCAGCGTCGCCAGCACCGCGAGGTACCAGAACAGGATCTGGAACAGGGGCGGCAGGTTGCGGGTGATCTCCACATAGGCGGAGCAGAGGGTGCGGATCACCCAGTTCTCGGAAAGCCGCCCGACGCCCACGAGGAAGCCGAGGACGGTGGCCAGGATGATGCCGAGGACCGCCACCAGGAGCGTGTTGAGCAGGCCCACCAGGAAGGCGCGGCCGTAGCTCATGGATTCGTTGTAGGGGATGAGCGTCTGGCTGATGGCGAAGCCGGCGCGGTCCTCGAGGAAGCCGAAGCCCGAGGCGATGCCTTGCCGGGCGAGGTTGGCGGCCGCGTTGGAATAGAACGACCAGGCGAGCCACACGAGAATCAGGGCGAGGACGATCTGGATCACCGCCGACCTGAATTTGGGATCGGTCCACGACCAGCGCCGCCCGGCGGACGCTGCTCCACTGCCTGCCTCGCTCATAACGACCCCTCCGCCGCACGCGGCCTATCCCGCCGACCTCGGTCCCCACCGAGCCCTGAACCGGGTGCGCTCCGCCACGCCTGCTCCCGGTCCTTTCCTCTGCCGCCCCGATGTCCGGACGGTGGACGACGGCCCCTGCCCCGGCCTCGTCCTGGCAAATCCCAATGCACGATGCGGGCCAACCCCAGGCTGAACCCTCTGCCGCTGCACGGAAAAACCATCATGCGGCGAAACCGGTTTCAGTCAAACCGCGGGGCGCCTCCCGCACCCCCCGCCGATCCGGCGCTCCTCGCCCGAACCAGCCGGCCCGCCGACGCCGCGCGCGCCGTTCCAGCACAACCCTCCGGCCCAAATGGAAAGGCCGGGGCAGAGCCCCGGCCTCGGTCCTCAGCGCACCGGCATGCCGTATTGGATGCCGCCGTTATTCCACAGATTGTTGAGGCCGCGCTCGATGCCGAGCGGGGTTTCCGGGCCGACGTTGCGGTCATAGATCTCGCCGTAATTGCCGACCGCCTTGATGATGCGCACCACCCAGTCGGGCGTCAGCCCGAGCGCCTCGCCATACTTGCCGTCCGAGCCGAGCAAGCGCTTCACCTCGGGATTGGGCGAATTGACCATTTCCTCCACATTCTTGCCGGTGACGCCCAGTTCCTCGGCATCGAGCAGCGCGAAATAGGTCCACTTCACGAGATCGAACCACTGGTCGTCGCCGTGGCGCACCAGCGGGCCGAGGGGCTCCTTGGAGATGGTCTCGGGGAGAATCATGTGGTCGACCGGGTTGGTGAGCTTGAGGCGCACCGCGGCGAGCTGCGACTTGTCCGAGGTGAACACGTCGCACCGGCCCGACTCATAGGCCTTCACCGCCTCGTCGATGGTGGCGAAGGCGATCACCTCGCCGAGGGCGATGTGGTTGGCCTTGAAATAGTCCGAGACGTTGAGCTCGTGGGTGGTGCCGGTCTGCACGCAGATCGAGGCGCTCGCCAGCTCCTTGGCCGACTTCACGCCCACCGACTTGCGCACCATGAAGCCCTGGCCGTCGTAATACATCACGCCGGCGAAGTTGAAGCCCAGCGTGGTGTCGCGCGACATGGTCCAGGTGGTGTTGCGCGACAGGACGTCGATGGCGCCCGAGGTGAGCGCGGTGAAGCGGTCCTTGGCGGACAGCGGGGTGAACTTCACCTTGCTCGAATCATTGAAGATCGCGGCCGCGACGGCGCGGCAGAAATCCACGTCGAGCCCGCTCCACTCGTTCTTGTCGTTGGGGTTGGAGAAACCGGGCAGCCCCTGGGTCACGCCGCAGTTGAGCGCGCCTCTGGCTTTCACGTCGTCGAGGGTGGACGCCTGCGCGACGCCGGCCAGCGACAACAATCCTGCAACTGCGAAGAGAAAGGGTTTCACGGGTGATTCCTTCTTTGCGGTAACGCTTCAAGGGACTTACGACGCTCCACCCCCGCAGCCGCGGGGCTGCCCCATGGACGAAGCCTCCGGCTGATCTCGACGGCAAAGCCCCAGACGTCGTATCTCGTCTATCACAAACCTCCGGAGCGGGGCGGTCAATACCACCTCTCCGCCGATTGCCGGATGACCTGAATTTGATCCACGACAATGGAGACCAGCATGGCGGGACGCCCGACCGACGACGCCACCGGCGATGCTCCCCTCGCGCCCGCGACCCGCGTGGTGCAGCTGGGGCGCGATCCGGCCCGCTTCGATGGATTCGTCAACACGCCGGTGGTGCGCGGCTCGACCGTGCTGTCGCCCACCTATGACGACCTCATCCACCACCGCGGACGCTACAGCTACGGCCGGCGCGGCAATCCCACCACCGAGGGACTCGAGACGGCGCTCGCCGCCCTCGAAGGCGGCGACGGCGTGGCGCTCACGCCCTCCGGCCTGTCGGCCATCTCCATCGCCCTGCTGGCGGTCCTCGGCGCCGGCGACCACCTGCTGATGGTGGACACCGCCTACGCCCCTACCCGCCGCGTCTGCGACGTGGAGCTGAAGCGGCTCGGCATCGAGACCACCTATTACGATCCGCTGGTGGGCGCCGGCATCGCCGCGCTGATCCGCGACAACACCCGCGCCATCTTCCTCGAATCGCCCGGCTCGCAGAGCATCGAGATCCAGGACGTGCCGGCCATCGCCGCCGTGGCGCGGGCGCGCGGCATCACCACGCTGATCGACAACACCTGGGCGACGCCGCTCTATTTCCAGCCCCACAAGGTGGGCGTGGACATCTCCATCCAGGCCGGCACCAAATATATCGGCGGCCATGCGGACGTGAATCTCGGGACCATCTCAGCGGTGGGCGAGGCCTGGAAGAAGGTCCACGCCACCCACGGCAACATGGGCATCACCATCAGCCCGGACGATGCCGCCCTCGGCGCCCGCGGGCTGCGCACCCTGGCGGTGCGCCTCGCCCAGCATCATCGTTCGGGGCTTGAAGTGGCGGAGTGGCTCGCCACCCGGCCCGAGGTGTCGCGGGTGCTGCATCCGGCGCTGCCCACGGATCCCGGCCACGCGATCTGGAAGCGGGACTTCTCGGGTGCCTGCGGCCTGTTCAGCCTCATCCTGAAGCCGGTGCCCGAGGTGGCGGTGGCGGCCTTCTTCGATGCCCTCACCCTGTTCGGCATGGGCTATTCGTGGGGCGGCTACGAGAGCCTCGCCATCCCCTTCAACTGCTCCGGCTACCGCACCGCCACCACCTGGGCGCCGGAAGGCCCCGCCGTGCGCCTGCACATCGGCCTTGAGGACGTGGCGGACCTGAAGGCGGACCTCGATCAGGCCTTCGCCAGGATGAAAGCTGTGGCCGGCGGCGACGGGATGTGATCTCATTTCCCGCGCGAGGCCTTTTCGGGGTCTCAGGTCTCGTGCCGGGTCAGGCACGCGAGCAGATTGGCCAAGCTGGTGGGGGCGGCGATGGCGAGATTTGTGGGAAAATCCTGCGCCGCGGCGGGCGCGGGCGCGATCATGCTGATGTTCGGGGCCGCGCGCGCGGCGGCCGCGACCCTGGTCGTCGCGCTCGGTGCCAGCAACACGGCCGGCATGGGGGTTGCTCCAAGCCAGGCCTACCCTTCCATATTGGAACAGATGCTGAAGGCGCAGGGCTATGACGTGCACGTCATCAACGCCGGCATCAACGGCGACACCACGGCGGGCATGCTCGCCCGCCTCCCGGGCGCGGTGCCGGACGGCACCCGCGTCGTCATCCTGCAACCGGGCGGCAATGACGGGCGCAAGGGCGTCCAGTCCGAGCACGCCGGCAATATCGCGTCCATTCAGAGCGCGCTCGCCGCGCGCCACATCAAGGTCGTGATGCTTCCCAACGCCCTGCTGAAAGGCATCCCCGCCAAGATGTACCAGCCCGATGGCATCCACCTCACCCCGGAAGGCTATGCCCTTCTGGCACGGCAGATGCTCCCGCAGGTGACCCGTGCGCTGGGGGGCCACTGAAGGCCCCTTCCCTCCGTCAGGTCACCGCGCGTTCGGCCCGGCGCTCGCGCAGGGCGAACTGCAGGTTGCGGATATAGATGAAGGTGGACAGCGCCTGCCCGGCGATGAACACCGGATCGCGCCGGTAGAGCGCATAGACCAGCAGCAGGGTGCCGCCGCCGAGGGAGAAGGTCCAGAAGGCGAACGGAATCACCGTGCGCTGCGCCTTCTCGGAGGCGATCCACTGCACCACGAAGCGCATGGTGAACATGAACTGGGCGACGAGGCCCAGCACCACCCACCAGTCGAACTGATCGATGAAGACGTCGTGCAGGTAGTCGCCGATGGCGCTGAGATAATAGAGCATCTCAGCCGCGCTCCACCACGTGGGGCACCTTGCGCCGACGGATCAGCCACCACACGCCGAACATGTCGCCGACACCCACGAAGGCCCGATTCCAGAAGCCGTATTTGGATTCGCCGTGCCAGCGCGGGCGGTCCACCACCTTCACGGTGCGGATCTCGTAGCCCTCGCGCTTCACCAGCGCCGGCATGAAGCGGTGCAAGCCGTCGAACATGGGCAGGCGCAGATGCACCTCGCGCCGCACCACCTTGAGGCCGCAGCCGGTGTCGCGCGTTCCGTCGTTGAGCAGGGCGGCGCGCACCTTGTTGGCGACGCGCGACTGCACCCGCTTGAAGCGCGTGTCCTTGCGCCCCTGCCGCTCGCCCTGGACCAGGCCGACGCGCGCGCCGCCCTCGTCCATGGCCGCGACCATGGCCGGCAGGTAGGCGGGATCGTTCTGCCCGTCGCCGTCGAGCAGCAGCAGGATGTCGCCCTTCGCCGCCTGGGCGCCGGTGTCCACCCCGGCCGACTTCCCGCACGAGGCCTCGTGCACCAGGATGCGCAGATAGGGCCGCGTCTCCGCCGCCTTGCGCAGCTCGGCAAGGGTGGCATCGGTGGACCCGTCGTCCACGAAGATCAGCTCGAAGGGTTCCGCCGCGAGCGCGGCATCGATCTCCGCCACCAGCGGAGCGATGTTGTCGGCTTCGTTCTTCACGGCGATCACCACCGAGAGCCGGGGCGCCACCGTGGCGGACGACAGGGATGCGGACGAGGGGGAAGCGGTCACGATCTCGCCTCTTCGAGAGAAACGCTGGTGGCGGGCGACGCGGGCGGGAGCAGCCGGCCGAACCGTGCGGCCGACGGCCCCGCCTTTGGCACGACATGGCCAGAGGAGTCCACGGCGAACACCACCCGGCGCGCGGCGAACAGCTTGACCATCCACAGGACGAAAGCGGTGCCCACGGCCGCGCCGGCGATCACGTCGCTCGGGAAATGCGAGCCCAGCAGCACCCGGGTCGCCGCCACCGCGACGGCCACGGCGATGAGCGCCCGCCGCGCCTTCGGAAACAGGGCCGCGAAGGCGGCCGCGGTGGCGAACACGGTGGTGGCGTGGCCGGACGGGAAGGAGGCGAAGCTCGACTTCCAGGCCAGCCAGTCGAAGGTGAGCTGCGGATCGGGCCGCGTCATCACCGCCGCCGCATAGGGCCGCGCCCGGCCGAGCAGGTGCTTGATGATGGACACCGACAGCGAGACGATGGCGATGGAGAAGAACAGGAAGCCGAGCCGCGCCAGAACGCTCGCCGCCACCTTCCGGCCCATGTCGTCGAGCCGCGGCGACAGCGCCAGCACATAGAGGATGGCAAGGCCGAGCGGCCAGAGCACCACCCCGCCGAGGCCGAGATCGGTGATCCGCTCCGCCACCTGGATGAAGCCCAGCGGCAGGCGCTGGCGGATGCCCAGCACCAGCGGGTCGAGCACCAGCATGGCGCCGGCCACGAGGCCCGCCACCAGCGCGACCCAGGCGAAGGCCTCGGCCGCGCCCTTGAACCCCACCTTGGGGGTGGGCGGCCGCCACGGCCGGTTCCACAGATAGGCGATCATGCCGAGCAGGCGCCGGACCACGCCGCCGGCCTCCTCCAGCACCATCCGCCCGCGCTCGGAGAGGGTCGGCGCGCTGGGCGCTGCGGAGGGTTCCCTCACCGGGGCGCCCCCTCGGGCCGGTAGACGGTGATGCTCATGCGCCGGCCGCCGTTATAGGCGAAGCCCTCGATGGTGCCGGTGGCGGCATATTTGAGGCCGATCTCCGCCGCCCGCTTCTCGAAGAAGGGGGTGAAGGGCGACGCGATGAAGGCGAGCGCGCAGCCGGCCTCGTTCTTCTTCAAGAGGTCGGCGGCCTCGCGCGGGCCGATGTACTGGATGTCCGTGCCGACGCGGAACACGAGGCTCGGCTCCTGATAGGAGAAGGAGGCGATGTTGGCCGCCGGGCAGCCGCTGGCGCGCGCCACCTCGGTCAGGCGCTCGGTGATCCACACGGCGCGGATCTGCGGCAGCAGCGCATGCCAGGCCGCGAAATAGAGCACCAGCGCGCCGGCGATGGCGGTGAGCATGGCCCCCTCCGGACCGGCGCGGCCATAGGCGCGGGCGGCGATCCACAGCAGCGCCACGGCGAGGATCAGCAGCGGCCAGGCCAGCAGGCCGAAGCCGCTGCCGAAATAAAGGTACGCCCCGCCGAGGCCCAGCGAGAGCAGCAGCGCCATCACCGGCCACAGCCAGACGAGGCCGGCGAGGCGCGAGCCCGCCTTGGCGAGCGCCCCGCGCTCCAGCGCCACGGCCGACAGGATGGCGAGCGCCGGATAGACCGGCAGCACGTAATGGGGAAGCTTGGTGGCGGCGATCTCGAAGGCGACCCAGGACGGCACCAGCCAGGCCAGCAGGAAGCGCACCTTCGGCTCGCGCCGGGCCCGCCAGGCGAAGGGCGCCGCCAGCGCCGCCAGGACCACGGACGGCCAGTAGGTGCCCCACACGGCGAGGAGATAGGTGCCCGGCGGCCCCCAATGGCCCTCCTGCCCCTCGGTGACCTTGCCGAGCATGTCCACGCCCACCGCATGCTCGTAGAAGGCGCCCTTGGTCACCACGTAGATGGCGATGTACCAGGGCAGCGCCAGCAGCAGGCACCAGACGATGCCGGCGAGCGGCTTCAGCGGCTTGAGGAAGGCCCCGGAGCGCTCGATGATGCCGAGGGTGATGATGGTGAGGCCCACGAACAGGGGCGTCATGGGCCCCTTCACCAGGATGCCGGCGGCCAGCGCGGTCCAGAAGATGAAGGCGAGGCCCCATTCGCCCGTGCGTTCCCCGGTCGGACGCACCGGGGCGCCCTCCCCGAGATCCACGGTGCGCGCATAGGCCCGGGCCAGGGCGCCGGTGGCGGCGATGATGGTGAACAGCAGCACCGCGTCGGTCTTGGCGAGGCGCGCCTCCACCCCCAGCAGCACGCAGCTCGCCATGAGCAGGCCCGCCATCACCGCGCCGCGCCGCGACAGGAAGACCAGCGCCGTCCAGTAAGTGAGCAGCACCGCGCCGATGGCGGCGAAGAGCGAGGGCAGGCGGTAAAGGAAGATGGAGGTGCGGGCCGAAGGCCCCATCACCGCCTCGCCCAGGCTCACGCTCGCGGCCTGGAGCCAGTAGATGCCGGCGGGCTTCTTGTAGCGGGTCTGGTCGTGGAAGCGGATGTCCACGTAATTGCCCGTCTCCAGCATCTGCTTGGTGGCCTGCGAGAAGCGCGCCTCGTCCCGGTCCACCGGGGGCAGCGACACGAAGCCGGGCAGGAAGGCGAGGAGCGCCACCACGACGAGGAACAGGCTGGCACGGCCGTGGCTCGCCGACGCCCCGTCGAGGAGGCGGGTGAGCCGGCGGGGAAGGTCCAGTGCGAC
>JAFIHR010000128.1 GCA_017849325.1 Xanthobacter autotrophicus
CTGCTCGTCGCCCAGCAGGTTGCCGGCGCCGCGGATGTCGAGGTCGTGGCTGGCGAGCTGGAAGCCCGCGCCCAAGGTCTCCAGCGATTGCAGCACCTTGAGCCGCCGTTCCGCCTGATGGGTGATGGGCTTGGTGGCCGAGACGGTGAAGATGGCATAGGCCCGCGCCTTGGCCCGGCCCACCCGCCCGCGCAGCTGGTAGAGCTGGGCGAGGCCGAACATGTCGGCGCGGTGGACGATAAGGGTGTTGGCGTTGGGCACGTCGAGGCCCGATTCCACGATGGTGGTGGAGAGCAGCACATCGTACTGGCCGTCATAGAAGGCGGTCATGATGTCTTCCAGCGCTCCGGCGGCAAGCTGGCCGTGGGCCACCGCCACCTTCACCTCCGGCACCGACGCCGCGAGGAATTCGCGCACCTCGGCCAGATCCTCGATGCGCGGCACCACATAGAAGCTCTGCCCGCCGCGATAGCGCTCGCGCAGCAGCGCCTCGCGCACGATCAGCGGATCGAACGGCGTCACGAAAGTGCGCACCGCCAGCCGGTCCACCGGCGGCGTGGCGATGATGGAGAGCTCGCGCACCCCCGTCATGGCGAGCTGCAGGGTGCGCGGAATGGGCGTGGCGGTGAGGGTCAGCACATGCACCTCGGCGCGGAGCTGCTTCAGCCGCTCCTTGTGGCCGACGCCGAAATGCTGCTCCTCGTCCACGATGACGAGGCCGAGATCCTTGAAATGGATGGTCTTGCCGAGGAGCGCGTGGGTGCCCACCACGATGTCGATGGTGCCGTCGGAAAGGCCCTTCTTCACCGCCGTGAGATCCTTGCCCGTGACGAGGCGCGAGGCCTGCGCCACATGCACCGGCAGGCCCTTAAAGCGCTCGGAGAAGGTCTTGAAATGCTGCCGCGCGAGCAGCGTGGTCGGCACCACCACCGCCACCTGCTTGCCCGAGAGCGCCACCGCGAAGGCGGCGCGCAGCGCCACCTCCGTCTTGCCGAAGCCCACGTCGCCGCACACCAGCCGGTCCATGGGATGGCCGGAGGAGAGGTCGTCCAGCACCGAGTCGATGGCGGCTTCCTGGTCGTCCGTCTCCTCATAGGGGAAGCGGGCGCGGAACTCGTCATAGAGCCCCATGGAGGGCACCAGCCTGGGTGCCTCGGCGAGCTGGCGCTGGGCGGCGATCTTGATGAGGCCGGCCGCCATCTCGCGCAGGCGCTTCTTCATGCGCGCCTTGCGCGCCTGCCAGGCGCCGCCGCCCAGCTTGTCGAGCACCGCCTCGGTCTCCTCCGAGCCGTAGCGGCTCAGAAGCTCCAGATTCTCCACCGGCAGGAACAGCTTGTCCCCGCCCGCATAATGGATCTCCAGGCAGTCGTGGGGCGCGCCCATGGCCTCGATGGCTTTCAGCCCCACGAAACGGCCGATGCCGTGGTCCACATGCACCACGAGGTCACCGGCGGTGAGCGCGGTCAGCTCGGAGATCACGTCCTGCGGCCGGCGCGCCTTGCGCTTGGGTCGCACCAGGCGGTCGCCCAGGATGTCCTGCTCGCCGATGAGGGCGAAATCGGGCGTCTCGAAGCCGGCCTCAAGGCCGTAGACCGCCAGCGCGCCTTGCGTCTTCGGCAGGGCCGCGAGGCTGTCGAACCTGGAGATGGCGGCGCAGCCGGTGAGGCCGTGGTCCGCCAGCACCGTGCCGAGGCGCTCGCGCGAGCCCTCCGACCAGCCGGCGAGAATCACCTTCTTGGAGGCCTGAAGCGCGCGCACGTGGGCCACGGCGGCATCGAAGACATTGGCCTCCGGATCGGCCCGCTCGGCGGCGAAGGAGCGGCCCTTCACGCCGCCCACGTCCATCACCTCGACCCCCTTCACTCCGTCCGGCGCGGCGAACGGGCTCAGGCGGGCGAGGCGCGCCTTCTCCAGATGGCCGTGCCATTCGGCCCCCGAGAGATAGAGCCGGCCCGGCGGCAGGGGATGATAGGGCGTGCCCGACGCCATCTCCTCCAGCGCCGACTTTCGCGCCGCGTAATAGTCCGCCACCAGCGCGATGCGCTCGCCCGCCGCCTCCTCGGCGAGGGAGTCCACCACCAGCGGGCTCGCCTCGATATAGTCGAACAGCGTGCCCATGCGCTCGTGGAACAGGGGCAGCCAGTGCTCCATGCCGGTGTGGCGACGGCCTTCGCTCACCGCCTCATAGAGCGTGTCGCCCTTCTGCGCCGCGCCGAACTCGGCCACATAGGCCATGCGGAAGCGGCGCATGGTGTCGGTGGTGAGCTGGAATTCGGCCATGGGCACGAGGTCGAGCGACTTGAGCTGGCCGGTGGTGCGCTGGGTCTCGGGATCGAAGGCGCGGATGCTCTCCAGCGTGTCGCCGAAAAAGTCGAGCCGGATGGGCGCGTCCAGCCCCGGCGGATAGAGGTCCACGAGGCCGCCGCGCACCGCATATTCGCCGGTGTCGCGCACCGTGGGGGTGCGCAGGAAGCCGTTCTCCTGCGCCCATTCCGCCACCCCGTCGAGGGCGATGGCATGGCCCGGCGCACAGGAGAGCGACTGCGCCGTCACCAGCCCCTTGGCCGGCACCCGCTGCACCGTGGCGTTCACCGTGGTGAGGAGCACGCTCGCCGCCCCGCCCTTCACCCGGGCGAGCCGCGCCAAAGTCGCCATGCGCCGCGCCACGATGGCGGCGTTGGGCGAGGCGCGGTCATAAGGAAGGCAGTCCCAGGAGGGGAAGCTCAGCACCTCCAGCTCGGGCGCGAAGAAGGCGAGGCCCCGCTCCAGCGCCGCCATGCGCTGGCCGTCGCGGCAGATCACCGTCACGCTCGGCCAGGGCGCGGCCTTGCCCGCCGCCACCGAGCGGGCGAGATCGGCCACCACCAGCCCTTCCATGCCGTCGGCCACGCGGGTGATGAGCAGGGGCCGGCCTTCGGTCAGGGATTCGGCAAGGGGACGGGGACGCTTCACGACGGGCTCCGCGGGCGCCGGCGCCCGGGCGGGCCGGCGCGGCGAACGTGACTGCAGGCTGGAAAGGCGGGAGCGGCCCTATTCGGGCAGGCCGCGGCCGGAATGGTGGAATTCGCTCATCCGGGCGAACAGCGGGGTGGCGTATTCGGCCGGGGTGGGATTGGTGCCGCTGATCCAGGAGAAGATGTCGTGGTCCTGCGCGTCGATGAGGCGCTCGAAATCGTCCAGCTCGGCATCGGAGAGGTTCTCGATCTCCGCGTCGGCGAACCGGCCCATGATGAGATCCATCTCGCGGATGCCGCGGTGCCAGGCGCGATAGAGCAGCCGGCGGCGGCGCGGATCGAGATCATGGCTGGAACGCGGGGCGGCGGTCGTCATGGCACTCTCCAAAGCACGGCGACGGCCGAAGCCGCAGGCCCGCCCGTCAGCGATGCTTATAGGTGCACGGGCGCCGCTTTGCCAGACCGGCCCGAACGCGGCGCGGGCGCGCGCGTCAGCGGTTGATCTCCACCAGGAGCACCCAGGCATCGACCACCGCCTTCACCGTCGCGAGGATCATGCCCGCGGCAAGCCAGCCGAGCCCCTGCGCGGCGCCCGAGACGAGCAGCGCGCCGGCCACCGCCAGGGGCAGCACCGAAGCC
>JAFIHR010000129.1 GCA_017849325.1 Xanthobacter autotrophicus
AACGCGACGAACGCCGGCAGCAGCGCCAGGACGCCGAGCAGGCCGAGGGCGTTGGAGAGCGAGCGCGCCGCGTTGATCATGGACGGGGCACGGGCTCAGAAGAATTCGAGCGCCACGCGGAACAGCTGTTCCACGCGCTTGATGCGCTCGGCCATGGCGAACAGCACGATGCGGTCATGGGCGCGCACCACGAAGTCGCCGTTCGGGCTCATCACCTGCCCGCCGCGCACCACCGCGCCGATGCGCAGGCCGTCGAACAGGTCGAGATCGCGCAGCGGCTTGCCCACCAGCGGCGAGGTCTCCAGCGCCTCCGCCTCGATCATCTCGCCCGCCCCGTCGAGCAGCGCATGGACGCCGCGGATGCGCCCGCGCCGGACATGCTGGAGCACCTTGGAGACGGTGATCTGCCGCGGCACCACATGGGCGTCGATGCCGAGCCCCTTGGCAAAGCTCACATAGCCCTGCTCGTTGAGCAGCGCGAGGATGCGCTGGGCGCCGAGCTGCTTGGACAAAAGGCAGGAGAGCAGGTTGATGCGGTCGTCGTTGGTGAGCGCGATCATCGCGTCCGCCTCCCCCACCCCGGCCTCCTCCAGGATGGCGCGCTCCAGCGCATCGCCATGCAGCACCACCGAGCGGGAGAGGTGCTCGGCGAGGTATTGGGCGCGCGGGCGCACCGATTCGATCACCTTGATGCGGGCCAGCGCGTTGCGCTTCTCCAGCTCCTCGGCGACGTACATGCCGATGTTGCCGCCGCCGGCGATGACGATGCGCTGCCCCGGCGTCTCGTCGTGGCCGAAGATGGAGAGCGCGCGCTGCACCTGGTCGGCCTTGCAGACGAAATAGGCGACGTCGCCGGTCTGGAGCTGGTCGGACGAGCGCATCACCTGGGTCTTGCCGCCGCGCTGCAGGGCCACGATGGTGGATTGCAGGTCCGGAAAGAGCTGGGTGAGCTGGTTCAGGGGCGTATCCACCACCGGGCAGTCGTCGCCGCACAGCACGCCCACCACCACGACCGCGCCGTCGGCGAACGTCACGGTGTCGATCGCCCCCGGCAGGGAGAGGCGGCGCAGCACCATCTCGCCCACCTCGATCTCCGGCGAGATCACCACGTCGATGGGCAGGTGGTCGCGCGAGAGCAGGTCGCGCCATTCGGGAGCGAGGTAGGTCTGGGCGCGGATGCGCGCCACCTTGGTGGGCACGTTGAACAGCGCATGCGCCACCTGGCAGGCCACCATGTTCACCTCGTCGTGCAACGTCACGGCGATGATCATGTCGGCCTGCTCGATGCCGGCGCGGGCCAGCACGTCGGGATGAGACCCCATCCCCACCACGCCGCGCACGTCGAGCTGGTCGCTGACAAGCTGGATGCGGCGCGGGTCGGCATCAACGAGGGAAACGTCGTTCTGCTCGATGGCGAGGCGCTCGGCGATCCCGAAGCCCACCTGTCCCGCGCCGCAGATCACGACCTTCATGCCTTGCTCCCCCGCCGGCTCGTTGGGTGCCGCCTCGTTGGGCGCTGCGGGGCGCTAACGCCGGCGCACGCGCCGAACGCACCAGCCCGCCCCCGGCCCGGAACCTTGCCGGCCTACACCATTTTTCAGCCTACTCCGAGTGCTTTCAGCTTGCGATGCAGGGCGGAGCGCTCCATTCCCACAAATTCGGCGGTGCGCGAAATGTTTCCGCCAAAACGGTTGATCTGGGCCGCCAGATATTCGCGCTCGAACACCTCGCGCGCCTCCCGCAGGGGAAGTCCCATCAGGTGCTCCCCGCCGTTGCCGTTGGGCAGGCTCGGCACCAGCGAGCCCACGTCCGGCGGCAGCATGTCGGCGGTGATGGTGGCCTCCGGATCGCCGCCGGCGAGGATGAGCAGGCGTTCCACATTGTTGCGGAGCTGGCGCACGTTGCCCGGCCAGTCGTGGGATTGCAGCACCGCCATGGCGTCCTCGCCGATGGGCCGGCGGCCGAGGCCGGTGGTGTGCGAGATGGTGTCGACGAAGAAGTCCACCAGATCGGGGATGTCCTCGCGCCGCTCGGCCAGCGGCGGCACCCGGATCGGCACCACCGAGAGGCGGTGGTAGAGGTCTTCGCGGAACCGCCCGTCGGCGATCTCCGCCTCCAGGTTGCGCCCGGTGGAGGAGATGATGCGCACGTCCACGCTCACCTTCTCGGCGGAGCCGACGCGGGAGAAGGTCTGCTCCACCAGCACGCGCAGCACCCGGTTCTGGGTCTCCCGCGGCATGTCGGCGATCTCGTCGAGGAACAAGGTGCCGCCATGGGCCTCCTCCAGGGCGCCGCGCTTCGGCTCGCGCCCCTCCCCCTCCTCCACGCCGAACAGCTCGTATTCCATGCGCTCCGGCGTGATGGCGGCGGAATTGAGCACCACGAAGGGCCCCTGCGCCCGCGACGAGGCGGTGTGGATCATGCGCGCGGCCAATTCCTTGCCGGCGCCCGACGGGCCGACGATGAGGATGCGCGAATTGGTCGGCGCCACCCGCTCGATGGTGGCCTTGAGCTGCTGGACCGCGCTGGAGCGGCCGACCAGGATCCGGCTGTGGGGCGCGAGCTGCTTCAGCTCCTTCAGCTCGCGCTTGAGCCGCAGGGTCTCCAGCGCCCGCTCGGTCACCATCACCAGGCGGTCGGCGTTGAACGGCTTCTCGATGAAGTCGTAGGCGCCGCGCTTGATGGCCGCCACGGCGGTCTCGATGTTGCCGTGGCCGGAGATCATCACCACCGGCACATCGGGGTGCTGCGCCTTGATCTCATTGAGCAGTTCCAGCCCGTCGAGGCGCGAGCCCTGGAGCCAGATGTCGAGGAACACGAGGTTGGGCCGGCGCATGGCGATGGCGGACAGCGCGCTGTCCGCATCCTGCGCGGTGCGGGCGGCATAGCCTTCGTCGTCCAGGATGCCCGCGACCAGGTCACGGATGTCGGCTTCGTCATCGACGATGAGAATATCCATAGCCATGGTTCACGCGCCTCCAGCGGCAGCAGCGGACGGCCCGGTTCCGGAAGGCCCGGCGGGTGGCGTCGCGGCAGCAGCGGCCGCGCCCCCGGCCGGCTGGCCGTCCTCGCGGATGCGCAGGCGGATCCAGGCGCCGCGCCCGTCGGGCGAATCGTTCAGCTCGATGGAGCCGCCGTGCTCCTCCATGATCTTGCCCACGATGGCGAGGCCGAGCCCCGTCCCCTTCTCGCGGGTGGTCACATAGGGCTCCAGCAGGCGGCTGCGCTTCTCCTTGGGAAGGCCCATCCCGTTGTCGATGATGTCCATGATGAGATCTTCACCTGATTGTTCCGCCTTGATGCGGATGCGGCCCTGCCCGCGCACCTCGGGCGGCACGGCCTCAATGGCTTCGGCGGCGTTCTTGAGAATGTTGGTGAGCGCCTGGGAGATGAGGCGCCGGTCGAAGCGCGCCGGCAGCGCCAGCGGCA
>JAFIHR010000130.1 GCA_017849325.1 Xanthobacter autotrophicus
AGGTGCTCGCCAACGCCCCCGATGCCGAAGGCGGCTTCTTCACGGTGCCGAAGGTGGTGGAATGACCGATCTAACCAAGCTTTCCCTCACCGCGGCGCGGGAAGGCCTCGCCCAGGGCGAGTTCACCTCCGTCGAGCTCACCGGCGCCTATCTCGACGCCATGGAGCAGGCCCGCGCCCTCAACGCCTATGTGCTGGAGACGCCGGAGAAGCCGCTCGCCATGGCCGCCGAGAGCGACAAGCGCATGGCCGCCGTCGAGGGCGGGCTGCTGGAAGGACTGCCGCTCGGCATCAAGGACATGTTCTGCACCGAGGGCGTGCCCACCACCGCCTGCTCGAACATCCTGAAGACCTTCGTGCCGCAGTACGAGTCCACCGTCACCGCCAACCTCTGGAAGGCGGGCGGGGTGATGCTGGGCAAGCTCAACAACGACGAGTTCGCCATGGGCTCGTCCAACGAGACCTCCGCCTTCGGGCCGGTGATCTCGCCGTGGCGGCGCGACGGCGACACCACCCCGCTCGTGCCCGGCGGCTCCTCGGGCGGTTCCTCGGCGGCGGTGGCGGCCTATCTGTGCGCCGGCGCGACGGGCACCGATACCGGCGGCTCGATCCGCCAGCCGGCGGCCTTCACCGGCATCGTCGGCATCAAGCCCACCTACGGGCGCTGCTCGCGCTGGGGCATCGTGGCGTTCGCCTCTTCCCTCGACCAGGCCGGCCCCTTCGCCCGCACGGTGAACGACACGGCGCTGCTGCTCGGCGCCATGGCGGGCTACGACCCGAAGGATTCCACCTGCGTGAACCGGCCGGTGCCGGACTACGTGCAGGCGGTGGGCGCCTCCATCAAGGGCAAGAAGATCGGCATTCCGCGCGAATACCGCGTGGACGGCATGGCGGACGAGATCGACGCCCTGTGGAAGTCCGGCGCCAAATGGCTGGAGGAGGCGGGGGCGGAGATCGTCGACGTCTCCCTGCCGCACACCAAATACGCGCTGCCGGCCTATTACATCGTGGCGCCGGCCGAGGCCTCCTCCAACCTCGCCCGCTATGACGGCGTGCGCTACGGCGTGCGTGTGCCCGGCCGCGACGTGGTGGAGATGTATGAGAACACCCGCGCCGCCGGCTTCGGCCCCGAGGTGCGCCGCCGCATCATGATCGGCACCTATGTGCTCTCCGCCGGCTATTACGATGCCTATTACGTGCGGGCGCAGAAGGTGCGGAGCCTCATCAAGGGCGATTTCGACGCGGTGTTCTCCCATGGCGTGGACGCGATCCTCACCCCCACCACGCCGTCGCCCGCCTTCGGCATCGGCGAGAAGATGAAGGCCGATCCGGTGGAGATGTATCTCAACGACATCTTCACCGTGACGGTGAACATGGCGGGCCTGCCGGGCATCTCCGTGCCGGCGGGGCTGTCCGCCGACGGCCTGCCGCTCGGCCTCCAGCTCATCGGCCGCCCGTTCGAGGAGGAGACGCTGTTCTCCCTCGCCGAAGTGGTCGAGGAGGCGGCGGGCCGCGTCAGCGTGGAGGATCTGTGGTGGCGGAAATAACCCACATCCCCCCGGAGCTTCTCGAAGCGCGCCGCGCCATCGACGCCATCGACGAGGAGCTGATCGCGCTGCTGGTGAAGCGCTTCGCCGTGGTGGAGGAGGTGGTGCGCATCAAGCGCGCCACCGGGCTCCCGGCCCGCCTGCAGAACCGGGTGGACGAGGTGATCGAGCGGGCCGAGCGCCTGGCGGTGGAGAAGGGACTGCCGGAAGGCATCGCCGCGGCCCTGTGGCGCGAGCTGGTGCACCAGACCATCGTCCACGAGGACGACAATCTGGGCAACGATCAGGGCTGATCGACCGCACGCGAGGGGATGAAACGACGAACGGCCCGCGGCAGGATCGCCTGCGGGCCGTTTTCCGTTCGGATCGATGGCTGTGGCCGGGACGCCTGTAGTGCCGGGCGGCGCGTCACGCCTTCAGCCGGTCGAAGGTGGAGGCCATCTCCTCGCGGCTCACATGGCGCACCAGCGCGGGCGCAAGGAAATCCTCGCCGGCCGCGAACGCGGCCTCGCCATCGGGCCGGGCGAGGGAGATCTTCAGCGCCGCGACCAGATCGTAGAGATCCCAGGGATAGCCCTCGTCGCGCAGCGCCGATTGCAGGGCATTCTGCACCAGCGCGCGCACGGTGCGGTGGGGCTCGGAGACCGGCACGTTGTCGGACCCGCCCTTCAACGCCGAGATGCAGGCCTCCTCGTTGAACGAGGCATGGCCGCGGCAGGCCATGGGCCGCACCGGATAGATCACGCAGATGCCCTCCACCAGGAAGGGGCAGGAGCGGATCAGCGCCATGGGGCGGGAGCCGCTGCGCGCGGCCTCCGGCGCCTCGGCGGTTTCGGAAAGGCGCGCGTCGAGATCGATCCCCATCTTGCGGAAGCCCTCGCCCGTGGCGCGCAGATAGCGCGTCACCATCAGCACCTCGGGCGCCGTCGCCACCACCAGGAGCTGGCAGCAGGTGCCGCATCCCTTGTGGCAGGCGAGCTGCGGCAGGGTGCGGGTCTGCTCCTCCACATTGTGCTCGAAGCTGGAGAAGGCCTGCATCCACAGGCGGTCGAGGAAGTTGGGCGCCCCCCGGGCCGCGCGCAGGGTGGCCACGAAGGCGTCGTGCTGGGCCTGGAAGAAGGCCAGCGGACCGTCCGCATCGGGCTGGCCGGTGGTTTCGGAAGGGCGGGCGGCGTCTTCGACAACAGGCATCTGGTCTGTCCCGGGATGTCCCTCGGCGCGCGCCGGAATAAATTTTCCATCTGCGCGCGATCGGCCAAGGGCGCATTGCGCTGGAACAAGCTATGTTCATAAGAATATAGCTAACAATACGGGATTTCCCGGAGGTGCGCCGCCGGATCCGGCCGAAGAGCCCGGCGCTCAGCGGCCCGGAGGCCGCGATTCCCAGGGAATGCGCGGGCCCGGAACGTCCGGATTGGACTCCGCCCGGTCGCGATGCAGGGCGGCGCGGGTGAGCAGCATGTAGGTCACCGGCGTCGTCACGCTCAGGAAGATGAGGATCAGCGCCTCGCGCACCGCCGGACGGCCCTCGAGCAGGCTCAGCGCCAGGGCGCAGGCGGCGAGGATGGCGCCGGCCCCGAGGGTGGCGCCCAGCGCCGGCGCATGCACCCGGGCGTAGAAGCTCTTCAGCCGCCACAGGCCGAGCGAGCCGACGAGCGCGATCAGCGCGCCCGCCACCACGAGGGCGGCCACCAGCAGCGCGGCCCAGACGGGAAGCTGCGGCGCGCCGGTCATTCGATCACCTCGCCGCGCATCAGGAACTTGGCGAAGGCGACGCTGCCGGCAAACCCCAGGAGCGAGATGACCAGCGCCACCTCGAAATAAAGATCGCTGCCCGAGCGGATGCCGAAGGTCACCACCAGCAGCATGGCATTCACATAGAAGGTGTCGAAGCCCAGCACCCGGTCCTGGGCGCGCGGGCCGGCGAGCATGCGCAGCGCCGCCGCCGCCATGGCGAGGGCGAGCAGGCCTTGGGCGAGGGAGAGCGCGAGGCCGAGGGTGAGGGTCGCCGTCTCCGGGCTCATGGGAACATCTCCAGCAGCAGGCGCTCGTAGCGGTTCTTGATGAGGTCCACCCAATAGGCCTCGTCCACCAGGTCGAGCACGTGGAGCAAAAGCTCGCCCCTGGCGGGATCGTAATTCACCCACAAGGTGCCCGGCGTCGCGGTGAGGATGATGGCGAGAAGCCCGAGGCCGTAGCGGCTCTTCAGCTCCAGCGGCACGGTCATGAAGCCGGACGTCACGTTCCGCCCCACGCCCTCGGTGAGGATGATCCGCCCCACCGCCGCGTTGGAGCGGAAGATGTCCAGCAGCACCCGCGCGGCAAGGCGCAGGGCCGCGCCCGCGCCGCGGAAGCCCACGGGCTCCGGCTCGAACGCCGCCATGGTCCAGGACGCCAGCAGCGCCACCACGGCGCCGAGCAGGATCTGCCCCGGCGAGACCGACTGGTTCAGCATCAGCCACAGCAGCACCAGCGCGACGAACAGCTTGGGAAAGGGCAGGACGCGCCGGGCGAGGCGGCCGAGCGGATGGCGTCGCTGCCCGTTGACGGGCGGGCGCGCCTCCCGGGGGCTGGCCGTGGGCTCGCTCATGGTGCGCCCGCCTCCGGCCGTGGTCCGCCGCCGCCCGTGGCCGCTCCCTCGGAAAGCACGCCGTGCATGTAGGCGGACGGCAGATCCAGCATGCGGGCCGTCGCCTCCATATAGGCCATGGCCGGACCGCCCATGACGGTGAGGGCGAGGCAGAGCAGCAGCAAGCCCGCCACCGGCCCGAATTCCACCGCCTTCACGCTGGGCAGCGTCGCCTCCATAGGGGTCCAGAAGGTG
This sequence comes from Xanthobacter autotrophicus, assembly GCA_017849325.1. Lineage (GTDB taxonomy): Bacteria > Pseudomonadota > Alphaproteobacteria > Rhizobiales > Xanthobacteraceae > Xanthobacter > Xanthobacter autotrophicus_B. Next base: position 4,371 of record JAFIHR010000130.1, read on the forward strand.
CTGATGCCGGAGCGGGTCAGCGCGATCAGCGCGGCGAGGCCGGAGATCAGCAGCAGGATCACCAGACCCCAGGTCGAGAGCGGGATCTCGCCCGGCGGCGCGATCAGCGCGTGGAGCAGCGCGAACTTGGCGATGAAGCCGGAAAGCGGCGGCATGCCGGCCAGCAGCAGGGCGCAGGCGACGAAGGCCCCGCCGAGCGCCGCCATGGTCAGGGGCAGGGCGATGCCCACCTCCTCGCCGGCGCCCTCCGCCTCCTCCTCCCCTTCGCCGAAGATCTCCATGGTGACGGCGAGCACGTCCGCGCCGGCCGCCCGCCCGCGCTCGATCAGCTCGATCAGCAGGAAGAAAGCGCCCACCGCCAGAGTGGAGCTGGCGAGGTAATAGAGCCCGCCGGAGATCACCGCCCGGTCCCCGGTGCCGATCACCGCGAGCAGGGTGCCCGACGAGACCAGCACGCTATAGCCCGCGAGGCGCTGCATGGACTGGGAGGCGAGCACGCCCACCGCGCCGAAGGCGATGGTGGCGAGCCCGCCGAAATAGAGCCAGGGGAGGCCGAAATTCTCCGACGCCCCCGCCGTGTCGCCGAACAGCAGCAGCGACAGGCGCAGGATCACATAGACCCCCACCTTGGTCATGATGGCGAACATGGCGGCCACGGGCGGGCTCGCCGCCGCGTAGGTGGTGGGCAGCCAGAAGTTGAGCGGCCACATGGCCGCCTTCACCAGGAAGGCGACGGAAAGGATGGCCGCGCCGGTCTCCAGCAGCATGCGCCCGTCCTCGCCCGCCTTGGGGATGTGGGCGGCGAGGTCGGCCATGTTGAGGGTGCCGGTGACGCCGTAGATCAGGCTCACCCCCACGAGGAAGAGCGAGGAGGCGACGAGGTTGATGGGGATGTAATGCAGCCCCGCCTTGATCCGCGCCACCCCCGAGCCGTGCAGCACGAGGCCGTAGGAGGCGGCCAGCATCACCTCGAAGAAGACGAAGAGGTTGAACAGGTCGCCGGTCAGGAAGGCGCCGTCGAGCCCCACCAGCAGGAACAGGAACATGGAATGAAAGCGCGGCCCTGCCTTGTGCCAGCGGGCAAGGGCGAAGGTGAGGCTCGCGGTGGCGAGGAGCGCGGTGAGCACCAGCATCAGCGCCGACAGCCGGTCCGCCACCAGCACGATGCCGAACGGCGCCGGCCAGTTGCCGAGCCGATAGACCAGCGCCCCGCTTTGCCCCGGCGGACCGGAGGCGGTGGCGACGAGCAGGGTCACGCCGAAGCCGAGCAGGGCCAGGGTCGTGGCCAGGCTGAGCGCCGCCTTGATGCCACGGCGCTGCTCGCCGAGCAGCAGCATCAGCGCGCCCACCAGCAGCGGCAGCAGCACCGGCGCGACGACGAGATGGGGGAGGAGGCCCGGGCCCATCATTCCTCCCGTCCGTCCACATGGTCGGTGCCGGTGCGCCCGCGCG
>JAFIHR010000131.1 GCA_017849325.1 Xanthobacter autotrophicus
GCCCGCGATGCCTCGCCTCACAGCCTACGACGCCGCGAGATCCGCCTCCGCCCGCCGGTCCGAGATCCGGGTGAGGAAGCGCTGGCACTGCTGCTCCTTGTCGTAGCCGAGCAGGGTGCCGAGCATGAAATCCTCCTCGGGCGTGAGCTCGTTCAGCGGCCGGGTCACGAAGGCCTGCGCCACCTCCACGAACGCCGGGCGGCCGAAGAACAGGTTCACCTTGTTCTCCCCCACCTCCTGCACGAACCAGGCGATGGCATCCCCGCCCAGCCGCGTGAGCACGGGCCGTGCCTCGGCGCGGCTCATGGTCATCAGGAAGAGGCCGCGCACCCCGCGGCCGTATTCATAGAGGTGGTGGTGGAAGATGCGCAGCACCACGGGGTCTAGAGCAGCGTGGTAAGCCATGCGGTGACCCTCTTGTCCGTCTTGCCGGACTGGGTGTCCTGATCGAGGGCGAGACCGACGAACCTGCCGTCGCGCTCGGCGGTGGAGCCGGAGTAGTCGTAGCCCGCGGTCTCGGTGAAACCCACCACCACCGCGCCCTTCTCCGTCACCTCGTCGTAGAGGATGCCCATGGCGTCCACGAAGCTCTCCGGATAGGTCTCCTGGTCGCCGGTGCCGAACAGGGCCACCTTCTTGCCGGCGATCCTGGCGTCGCGGAGCTTGTCGATGTGCTGCTCCCAGTCGGCCTGCAGGGTGCCGTCGCCATAGGTGGGCGAGCCCAGGATGAGCAGGTCGCAATTCTCGAAATCCGATGCGGTGGCATCCTTGATGTCCACCGAACGGGCCTGCGCCTTCTTGGAAATCTTGGAGGCGACGCCCTTGGTGGCGCCCCCGTCCGAGCCATAGATCACGGTCACGATCATCTGCGTGTCTCTTTATCGCGCGCTGCTTGAAACGTTCGACCCGGCGCCGCCAACCGCCGCCGCCTTCCCGCCGCGGCGCCTCAGGAGGGCGTCCGGCTGCGAAGTATTCGCAACATAGGAGAGGAAAGAAACGCGAAAAAGAGGAAAGTGTGTGGAGCCAGTCTCGTTTTAGTTATTCCATTATAAGAAGCCGTAAGGTTCCGTCGTGTATTTTGTTTTGAATTTCTCTATTTCAAATAGGACACAAAAAACCCCGGAGCGGCGGATGCCGTCCGGGGTTCAGCGAGACAAGGACGGCGGGCAGGTGCCCGCCGGTCCGGGAAATCTCAGTTCTTCGTCTTGTCCACCAGGGCCTTGGCCTTGATCCAGGGCATCATGGCGCGCAGCTTCTCGCCCACTTCCTCGATCTGGTGGGCGTTCGCCTTGGCGCGGGTGGCCTTGAACGAGGTCTGGTTCACCTTGTTCTCCAGCATCCAGTCGCGGGTGAACTTGCCGCCCTGGATGTCGGCCAGCACCCGCTTCATCTCCGCCTTGGTCTCGGGGGTGATGATGCGCGGGCCGGTGACGTACTCGCCGTATTCCGCCGTGTTGGAGATGGAATAGTTCATGTTGGCGATGCCGCCCTCATAGATGAGGTCGACGATCAGCTTCACCTCGTGCAGGCACTCGAAATAAGCCATCTCGGGGGCGTAGCCCGCCTCAACCAGGGTCTCGAAGCCGGCGCGGATCAGCTCCACGAGGCCGCCGCAGAGCACCACCTGCTCGCCGAACAGGTCGGTCTCGCACTCTTCCTTGAAGGAGGTCTCGATGATGCCGGCGCGGCCGCCGCCGATGGCCGAGGCATAGGAGAGGCCGAGGTCGTGGGCGTTGCCCGAGGCATCCTGGGCGATGGCGATGAGGGACGGCACGCCGCCGCCGCGCAGATATTCGGAGCGCACCGTGTGGCCGGGGCCCTTGGGCGCCACCATCAGCACGTCGAGGTCCTTGCGCGGCTCGATCAGGTTGAAGTGCACGTTGAGGCCGTGGGCGAACAGCAGCGCCGCGCCCTGCTTCATGTTCTCGGCGAGGCTGTCGCGATAGATGTCGCCCTGCAGCTCGTCCGGGGTGAGCATCATCACCACGTCGGCCCATTTGGCGGCGTCCGCCGGGCTCATCACCTTGAAGCCCTCGGCCTCGGCCTTCTTGGCGGTGGCGGAGCCGGGACGCAGCGCGATCACCACATCCTTGACGCCGGAATCGCGCATGTTGAGCGCATGGGCGTGGCCCTGGCTGCCGTAGCCGATGACGGCGACCTTCTTCCCCTTGATGAGGTTCAGATCGGCATCGCGATCGTAGTAAACGCGCATCGTTCTCTCCTTATGGGCGTGTTCTATCCAGACGTACGAAAGCGCGCTCCGGTGCCGGACGGCCCGGGAGCGCGCCGAAATCGGGCAGACCCTTCTACATGGCCTGCGGGCCGCGGGAGATGGCCACCACCCCGGTGCGCGCCACCTCCACCAGGCCGACGGTCTCCATGAGATACGCGAACTGGTCGATCTTGTCGGACTTGCCGGTGATCTCGAACACGAAGCTCTCGCGCGTCGCGTCGATCACCCGGGCCCGGAACGCCTCGGCAAGGCGCAGCGCCTCGACGCGGGCCTCGCCCACGCCGCGCACCTTCACCATGGCGAGCTCGCGCTCCAGCGAGGTGGCCTCGGCGGTGAGGTCGCGCACCCGGTGCACCGGCACCAGCCGGTCGAGCTGGTTCTTGATCTGCTCGATCACCATGGGCGTGCCGGCGGTGACGATGGTGATGCGCGAGAGGTGGCCCTCCTGGCTCACCTCGGACACGGTGAGGCTGTCGATATTGTAGCCGCGCCCGGAGAACAGGCCGATCACCCGGGCGAGCACGCCGGGCTCGTTGTCCACCAGGACCGAGAGGGTGTGACGTTCGATATGCTCGGAGGTTTGGGGCATGACAGGCTCTGCGGATGGGATCGGCGGATACCCTTTCCCGCGTCCCGGGGAAAGGCCGAAGAGAGGAAGGGCAGCGGAAGGAGGGGGCGAGGCAGCGCCGGGGGCGGCCGCGCTTCAGTTTGGCGGGAAGCCCGCGCCCGCCCCCGGGGGAGCAAGGCGCCGGGCGGCGCGCCTCACACCAGCATCTTGCCCTCGTCGGTGATGGCGGAGTCGAGGTCCTCGGCGCTGTCGGAGAGCAGCATCTCGTTATGGGCGCGGCCCGACGGGATCATGGGGAAGCAGTTCTCCTGCTGGTCCACGATGCAGTCGAAGATCACCGGCTTGCGGACGTTGATCATCTCCTGGATCGCCGCGTCGAGGTCGCCCGGCTTGTCGCAGCGGATGCCGACGCCGCCATAGGCCTCGGCCAGCTTCACGAAGTCGGGCAGCGTCTCCGAATAGGAATGGGAGTAGCGCCCGCCATGCAGCAGTTCCTGCCACTGGCGCACCATGCCCATGTACTTGTTGTTGAGGATGAACACCTTCACCGGCAGGTCGAACTGCACGGCGGTGGACATCTCCTGCATGTTCATCTGGATCGAGGCCTCGCCGGCGATGTCCACCACCAGCGAGCCGGGATGGGCCTTCTGCGCGCCGATGGCGGCGGGCAGGCCGTAGCCCATGGTGCCGAGGCCGCCGGAGGTGAGCCAGCGGTTGGGCTCCTCGAAATGGAAGAACTGCGCCGCCCACATCTGGTGCTGGCCCACCTCGGTGGTGATGTAGACGTCCTTGTCCTTGGTCGCCTCATAGAGCCGCTGGATGGCGTACTGCGGCTTGATGATGGTGTCGGAATAGCGGTAGGCGAGGCAGTTGCGCCCGCGCCAGCGGTCGATCTGCCCCCACCAGGCGTCAAGCGCGCCCTGATCGATCTTGAGCCCCCGCCCCTTCCAGGCGTCCACCAGGGCGCCGAGCACCCGGCCGCAGTCGCCGACGATGGGCAGGTCCACCTTCACGTTCTTGTTGATGGAGGACGGGTCGATGTCGATGTGGATCTTCGTCGAGCCGGGCGAGAAGGCATCGAGCCGGCCGGTGATGCGGTCGTCGAAGCGCGCGCCGATGCACACCATGACGTCGCAGTCGTGCATGGCGAGGTTGGCCTCATAGGTGCCGTGCATGCCGAGCATGCCGAGCCACTGCCGGTTGGCGGCCGGGAAGGCGCCGAGGCCCATGAGGGTGGAGGTCACCGGCACGCCGGTGAGCCGGGCGAACTCGCGCAGCAGCCGGCTCGCCTCGGGGCCGGAATTGATGACGCCGCCGCCGGTATAGAAGATGGGCTTCTTCGCCGACGCGATCAGATCCACCGCCGCGGCGATCTTCTCGGCCTCGGCGTCGAGCTTGGGGCGGTAGGTCTTGTGCTGGATGTTGTCGCGGCCGATGTAGGTGCCGGTGGCGAACTGGACATCCTTCGGAATGTCCACCACCACCGGGCCGGGACGGCCGTTCTGCGCCACGTAGAAGGCCTCGTGCAGCACGCGCGCGAGGTCGTTCACATCCCGCACCAGGTAATTGTGCTTGGTGCAGGGGCGGGTGATGCCCACCGTGTCGCATTCCTGGAAGGCGTCGTTGCCGATGAGGTGGGTCGCCACCTGGCCGGAGATGCACACCAGCGGGATGGAATCCATCAGCGCGTCGGCGAGGCCGGTCACCGCGTTGGTGGCGCCGGGGCCGGAGGTGACCAGCAGCACGCCCACCTTGCCGGAGGAGCGGGCATAGCCTTCCGCCGCATGGGCCGCCGCCTGCTCGTGGCGCACCAGGATGTGCTCAATGGCGTTGTTGTGGAACAAGGCGTCGTAGATGGGCAGCACGGCGCCGCCCGGATAGCCGAAGATGTGCTCGACCCCTTGGTCGAGGAAGGCCTGGATCACCATCTCGGCGCCGGTCATCTCTTTCGTCATGGCCTTGGAACTCCCGCGGCGCGGTGCGCCGAACATCTTGCCTGATCGTTCGCCTCGGCCACCGGCGCTGCGGCGGCCGCTCAGAAACGACGAAGGGGCCCGAAGGCCCCTCGTCACGCGCCACATCGGTTCGAGGCAGCCCTCAGGCCGCACCGAGCGTGGCGCTCCCCCCTACGAGTAGAATAACGAAATTGCGCATCGGAACGCAGTCCCTTCCAAAAGTTGCGCGAACCTATCGAGCCACCGCCGCCCCGTCAAGCCGGAAAGGCGCGCGAGCGGGCGCGCGTCGCATGATCTTAACCTTGCGGAGCCAGGATGAACACGCCAAGCTCGGCACCAATCGGGTCCGGCTCCCGGAATGTGGCGCATCGGCGGCCTCGCGCCGCCGTGATATCGCCCCAACTTCAGGGTCTATAGCCGTGAGCCGTGCGGGGCGGCACGAGGAGATGGAGCTCCCATGAGGACATCGGTGAAGATTGCGGCGATGGTCTTGTCGGCGGCATTCGTCGCAAGCGCTCTGACGAGCAGCGCTTTCGCCGACTGCCAGAGCGATGCGACGGCGGCGCGCTCGGATCTCGAAGCCAAGGGCAAGGCGCTCCAGGCGGCGAGCAAGCGCAAGGCGCCGCCGCAGGAGCTGTGCGGCCTGTTCCGCGCCTATACCGCGGCCGAGGCCAAATGGGTGAAGTTCCTCACCGAAAACAAGGACTGGTGCCAGATCCCGCCGCAGTTCGCCGAACAGGCGCGCGCCGGCAGCCGGAAGACCGCCGACATGCGCGACAAGGTCTGCCAGGCCGCCGCATCGGGTGCGGGCGCCAGCGGTCCGGCCAAGCCGCCGGCCCAGAGCTCGATCTCCAGCGCGCTCGGCATCACCACCGGCTACACCGTCGGCAACAGCGACAACAAGGGCGTGTTCGGCACGCTCAATGGCAGCGCCCTCAAGTGAGCCGGGCGGGACGCGAGCGGTGACGCGCAGCGAAGGGTCCGCGATGTCCGGCGCTACCGACACCCCCGTCGCGGACACCCCCGTCGCCGACGCCGCGCGGGGCAATTGGGTCGACCGCTGGGCGCCCGCGCCGCTGCGGCCGTACCTTCGCCTTGCCCGCCTCGACCGGCCCATCGGCTCCTGGCTCCTCCTGCTGCCCTGCTGGTGGTCCACGGCGCTCGCGGCGGTGGCGGCGGACCAGCCCTATCCCTCCCCGCGCCTGCTCGCGCTGTTCGCCGTCGGCGCCATCGCCATGCGCGGCGCGGGCTGCACCTGGAACGACATCCTCGACCGCGACATCGACCGCAAGGTGGCGCGCACCCGCTCGCGCCCCATCGCCAGCGGCGAGGTGAGCGTCCCGGCCGCCTTCGCCTTCCTCGTCCTGCAAGCGCTGATCGGCCTCGCCGTGCTTCTGTCCCTGCCACGCTTCGCCGTGGTGACGGGGCTCGCCTCCCTCGGCGTGGTGGCGGTCTATCCGCTGATGAAGCGCATCACCTCGGTGCCGCAGCTCACTTTGGGAATCGCCTTCTCGTGGGGCGCCCTCATGGGCTGGGCCAGCGTGTTCGAGACCATTTCCGACCCCGCTTTGCTGCTGTTCGCCGGCTGCGTGGCCTGGGTGTTCGCCTATGACACCATCTATGCCCACCAGGACCGGGAGGACGACGCCATCGTCGGCGTGCGCTCCACCGCGCTGCTGTTCGGCCGCCGGTCGCGGCTGGCGGTGGGCCTCTGCTACACGGTGGTGGTGCTGCTCATCGGCGCGGCCATCCTGTCGGTGCCGGCGGCCGGGGTGTTCTCCATGCTGGGGCTTGCCGGCTTCGCGCTGCATCTGCGCTGGCAGGTGCGCAGCCTCGACATCGACGACAGCGCGCGCTGCCTCGCCCTGTTCAAGTCGAACCGCGATGCCGGCCTGATCCTGTTCGCCGGCCTCGCCCTGGACAGCATCCTGCCCCATGCCCTGGGCCCGCTTCTGCCCTGAGCCGGCTTCGGCTCGCGGGCAGGGAAGCGGGGCGTGCCGCGGTGTCACCCCACCGCGGCGCACCATTTTGCGATGCGATGCACTACAATATTACGTAAGGCGCATTGCCATGGCGCATCAGGAACCCTATGTGGCGGGTCCATGAGCCGCGTGCCTGACCGTCCCACGGGCGTAGGTGGCGCATCGCCCCTCGCTCACCCTGACCCGCTCGCCCGCCACCTCGCCGATGCGGTGGTGGAAGCGGGCCGTCTTGCGCGCTCCATGTTCGGCGCCGGGCTGAAGACCTGGACCAAGGGCAACGATTCCCCGGTCACCGAGGCGGACATCGCCGCCGATCGCCTGCTGCACGCGCGCCTCACCCCGGTGGACGCCAGCTACGGCTGGCTTTCCGAGGAGACCGCCGATTCCCCCGCGCGCCTCGCCGCCCGGCGGGTCTGGGTGGTGGACCCCATCGACGGCACCCGCGGCTTCATGGAAGGCAATCCCGACTGGGCGGTCTCCGCCGCCCTGGTGGAGGACGGGCGCCCGCTGATCGCCGCGCTCTACGCGCCGGTGACCGAGGAGCTGTTCCTCGCCGTGCGCGGCGCCGGCGCCACGCGCAACGGCGCGCCGCTTTCCGTCACCCCGCGCGAGACCCTGGAGGGCGCCGCCGTGGCCGGCCCCGCCGCTGCCGTGGACGTCCTCGCCCGCATCGTGCCCATCACCCGCCTGCCGCGCGGCCGCTCCCTGGCGCTGCGCATCGCCCGGGTTGCCACCGGAGAGATCGACATCGCCCTCTCCGCCAACACCGCCAACGACTGGGACCTCGCCGCCGCCGATCTGGTGGTGGCGGAGGCCCACGGCGTCCTCACCACCTACGATGGCGCGCTGCTCCGCTACAATGCGAAGGACCCGCGCCATCCGCCCCTGATCTGCGCCGGCACGGCGCTGCATGCCCGCGCGCTCGATGCCGCCCGCGCGGGCTCCCCTCTCCCCTCATTTTAGTCACGCGATTGGATAAGCCATCATGATCTCCACCGAACATAAGCAGCTGCCCCACCTCGTCTTCGGCGGCGAGCTCACGAGCCTCGAAGGCGGGGAGTTCAAGGACCTCTCCAAGCTCGACATCGTCGGCGTCTTCCCCGACTACGCGAGCGCCGCGGCGGCCTGGAAGGCCAAGTCCCAGCAGTCCGTGGACAATGCCATGATGCGCTATTTCGTGGTCCACCTGCATCGCCTGCTCGACCCCGAGACCGGCAAGGCGATGGGCGACTGAGTCGCCCTCCCCCTCCTTTCGATTGACGCTTGACAGCAGCGGCCGATAGCGGCACCCGCTGCTGTCACGCTGTGCGCGTCGGCGCATCTCAACAGAAGTGAGCAATCGGCACCATGTGGCGGCGAATTAGGACCAACCGCGCCTTTCAGGTGGCAGCGGGAACGACGTTTGCGTCCTATTTCAAGCTCGTCGCCCGCACCACCCGCTTCGTGATCGAGCCGGCGGACATCTACGATTCCATCGATGACGAGCTCCCGGTCATCATGACCTTCTGGCACGGCCAGCATTTCCTGACGCCCTTCATCATGAAGCCGCACCACAAGGCGAAGGTGCTGATCTCCCGCCACGCGGACGCCGAGATCAACGCCATCGCCGCGCACAAGCTGGGCGTCGAGACCATCCGCGGCTCGGGCGCGACGTCGCGGCACGATTTCCACCGCAAGGGCGCCGTGTCCGCCACCTACGGCATGCTGGACGCGCTGGAGGAGGGCTGGAACGTGGCCATGACCGCCGACGTGCCGAAGATCGCCAAGCGGGTGGGGCTGGGCGTCGTTACCATTGCACGGTATTCTGGGCGCCCTATCTTCCCCATTGCCATGGCCACGCGAAACCACATCCGCCTCAAGAGCTGGGACCGCGCCAGCCTCAACCTGCCCTTCGGCCCCGGCGCCGCGGTGGTGGGCGAGCCCGTGCGCGTCGCCCGCGACGTTGACGAAGAGGGCCTCGAAGCGGCGCGCGCCCTGCTCCAGCAGCGGCTCGACGACGTGACCCACCGCGCCGAGGCGCTGGCCCGCCGCGAGGCGGCGCACGGGACCGGCGCGGATGGAGCCGGCGCGGCATGAAGGGCCTGCCCCTTCCCGTGACCCTGCGGCTCTACCGGAGCGTGAGCGGTGCGGCCGGTGTGCTGGTGCCGGCCTGGCTGTCCTACCGCGTGGGCAAGGGGAAGGAAGATCCCTCCCGCCTCGCCGAACGGCGCGGCTATGCCAGCATCGAGCGCCCCGAGGGGCCGCTCATCTGGGTGCATGGGGCGAGCGTGGGCGAGGTGAATTCCGTGCTGCCGCTCACCGAGCGGCTGCTGGCGCGCGGCTTCAACATCCTTCTGACCTCCGGCACGGTGACCTCCAGCCGGGTAGCGGCGCGGCGCGCCCCGCCCGGCGTGATCCACCAGTTCGCGCCGCTGGACGCCATTGCCTTCGTGCGGCGCTTCCTCGCCCACTGGTCGCCGGATCTGGTGCTGCTGGCAGAATCCGAGCTGTGGCCCAACCTGATCTCCGAGCTCGGCCGTCGCGGCACGCCCCTGGTGCTGGTGAACGGGCGCCTGTCGCCTCGCTCCTCGGCGCGCTGGACCCGCCTGTCGCGCAGCGCGCGGGCGATCCTGTCCTGCGTCGACCTGTGCCTCGCCCAGACCGAGGAGGACGCCAAGCGCTTCCGCGCCCTCGGCACGCCGCGCATCGAGGTGGCCGGGAAC
>JAFIHR010000132.1 GCA_017849325.1 Xanthobacter autotrophicus
CCTCCCCCTCTTTCTCGTCGCCTACTTCTCCGCGAAGACCATCACGACGCGGAACTATATCTTCCTTGCCTTTTCGCTGGTGTTTTATGCGGCCGGTTATACGCCGCATATCCTTATTCTGTTTTTCTCGGTCATCACCAACTATTACCTCGCCCGCGCCATCGAGCGGCGCGAGGGGCGGGAGCGGCAGAAGGTGCTGGCGCTGGGCGTCACCTTCAACCTGCTGCTGCTGGGGATCTTCAAATATACCGGCTTCGTGGTGGAGAACGTCAACGTGCTCCTGCCGGAGGCGCTGATCCTGCCGGTACCGCGGATCGGTCTGCCGCTGGGCATCTCCTTCTATTCCTTCCACGCCATCTCGTACCTCGCCGACATCTACAAGCGGAAGGTGCACGCCAATAAGGACTTCAGCCAGTTCGCGCTCTACATGTGCATGTTCCCCCAGCTCGTGGCGGGGCCCATCGTGCGCTATTCCACGGTGGCCCATCAGCTGTTCGACCGGCGGGTGACCTGGGGGCGCTTCTCGGCCGGGGCGCGGCTGTTCGCCATCGGCCTCGCCTGGAAGGTGCTGATCGCCGACGAGGTGGCGCGGCTGGTGGAAGGGGTGTTCGACGGCACCACCCACCCCACCTTCGTGGAGGCGTGGCTCGGCGTCTATGCCTACACGATCCAGATCTATTTCGACTTCGCCGGCTATTCCACCATGGCCGTGGGCCTCGGGGTGATGGTGGGCTTCGCTCTGCCGCGGAACTTTCGCCTGCCGTACGCCGCGCGCTCCATCACCGATTTCTGGCGGCGCTGGCACATGAGCCTCTCCGCCTTCCTGCGCGACTATCTCTACATCCCGCTCGGCGGCAACCGGCGGGGCGAGGCGCGCACCTATGTGAACCTCTCCATCGTCTTCCTGCTGTGCGGCCTGTGGCACGGGGCGAACTGGACCTTCGTGATCTGGGGCGCCCACCACGGGGCCTTCCTCATCCTGGAGCGGGCCGGCTTCTCCAGGCTGCTGAAGCGCATTCCCGGGCCGCTCGCCCATCTCTACGCCGTGCTGGCGGTGATGCTGGGCTGGGTTTGGTTCCGCTCCGAGAGCGTTTCGAGCGCGCTCGACATGTTCGCCGGCCTTGCCGGGCTGAACGGCTTCTACCAGCCCTCCCTGGCGCTGGGCTTCGGCCTGCACGCGCTGTCCATCGCGGCGCTGGTGCTGGGCGGGCTGATCGGCTTCTTCCGCTGGAAGCGCTGGGCGATCCTGTCGGGGGAGGGCAGGTTCGCCACCATCGGGGATTTCGCCTTCATCACGGTGCTCATGGTGCTGAGCATCATCTGGGTGGGCGGCACCACCTCCACCCCCTTCCTCTATTACCAGTTCTGAGCCATGCCGCTGCTCTCGCGCCATCGCCGCTACATGGGCGCCCTGATCGCCGGGATCCTGGGCTTCCTGTTCCTGTCGAACCTCATCCCCGATCCGCTGGGACGCTGGGAATGGCGCACCACCATCATTCCCGAATGGAGCTTCACCCGCAAAGCCCACACGGTGTTCCGCAACCTCGGGGAATATGTGCACGACAATTTCGGCTTCCGGGCCAGCCTGCCGCTGCTGCGCCGGGCGCTGCGCGAGGATCTTGCCGCCCCCGACAGCCGCTATTCCTACGTTGGCCGGGACGGGCAGTATTTCTGGGCGAAGGAGAAGACGCCGGAGCAGTCGTCGGGCGCTTTGGTGCGGGCCGACAGCGTGCAGCGCTTCGTCGCCATGATCGGCGAGATGGAGCGCATCCTCGGCCCCATGGGCACGAAGATCGTCGTCGCCATCCCGCCCAACACCCAGTCGGTGGAGAAGGAGGCGCTGCCACCCTGGAGCGACGACCTCGCCTATGCCCACACCGAGCTGGACCTCGCGCTTCGCGGCCTGAAGCGGGAAGGGGTGAGCGCCATCGACCTGCGGCCGGTGCTGCGCGCCCTGCCGGCGCCGCGCTTCCGGCTGACCGACACCCATTGGAATCGCCGCTCGTCCATCGTCGCCTTCAATGCGGTGATGGTGGCGGGGGGCCATCCCGGCTGGCAGGTGGATCCGGCGGCTGCCCTCGGCCCGGCCGGCGAGGCCCCGGCGGGTGACCTTCTCAAGACCATGCGGATGCCGCCGGACATCAAGGACATCGAGTTCCCGCTCCGGCTCGACTCGCGCGCCAGGGGGCCACGCCCCGATCCGGCGCTCGTCCACCACAACGCCCATTTCGCCTTCAAGTCGGTGGCGTACGACTATGCGCCCACCGGCCCGCGCGTGCTGATCATGGGCGACAGCTTCACCTTCGGCCTGTGGCCGCGGCTGTTCGTGAATTCGGATGTGAGCGTGGTGGGCTGGATGCACGCCTCGCTCAAGGTGCTGGGCTCGTGCGACTTCAATTTCGACGACGTGAAGCGCTTCAAGCCGGACCTTCTGATCTACGCGCGCACCGAGCGCTTCTTCCCCTGCTTCGGCGACGACTGGCCGGCCGGATTGCCGGAGCCCGCGGGCTTCGCGCGGGTGGCGGGGGAGGCCGCGGGGCATTAGGGCGCGCCGGCACGAGCGACTCGGCCCCAGGCGCCGGAACGCTTTGCGCCGGTCCGCGAGACGGGTTCGTTCCCAAGGACAAGCACCTAAAGCCGACGCACCGCCTGGCGCGCCGGCCGCTCACATCCTGACAGGCGCGGGCGACCCGTCCGGTCGCCCTCCCGCTCACATGGCGAAGCTGGACCCGCAGCCGCAGGACGCCGTCGCCTGCGGGTTGCTGATCTTGAACGCCGCGCCCATGAGATCGGCCTTGTAGTCGAGCTGGGAGCCCTTCAGGTAGTCCAGCGAGATCTTGTCCACGAGCAGCTTGGAGCCCGCGATCTGCAGGTCCTCCTCGGTCAGCTCCTGGGTGATCTCATACTTGTACTGGAAGCCCGAGCAGCCGCCGCCCTCGACGCTGAGCCGCAGCAGGCTGCCGGCGGCCTCGGTCGAAAGGATCTTGTCGATCTGCTTGATGGCCGACTCGGTGACCTTGAAATCCTCGGGGGTGGCACCTTCGGCGCCGGCGGGGGCCTGAGACGGTTCGAGTGTGGTTTCCATGGTATCGACTTTACGAATTGAAGCTGGCAATGGCCCCTAAGGTAGGCCCTGGGGCGCATATCTCCAAGTGCCTCGTCGGACCGACCGGTCAAAATCATGCGGGAAGGGAACAAAGATGGCGGTTTCCGGCGCGCGCGCAGCCGTCCCGTGGGCCTGCGATCCGCAGCAGAGCCGCGGCCGTCTGGTGGGCGAGGACGACATGCCGCCGCGCAGCGCCTTCCGCCGCGACTGCGACCGGATCATCCATTCCACCGCCTTCCGCCGCCTGAAGCACAAGACCCAGGTGTTCATCTTCAACGAGGGCGACCATTACCGCACCCGTCTCACCCACACCCTCGAGGTAGCGCAGGTGGCCCGTTCCATCGCCCGCGCGCTGGGATTGGACGAGGACCTCGCCGAGGCCCTGGCGCTCGCCCACGATCTCGGCCACCCGCCCTTCGCCCATGCCGGGGAGCGGGCGCTCAACGCCTGCATGGCCGGCTTCGGCGGCTTCGACCACAACGCCCAGTCGCTCCGGGTGGTGACGCGAATCGAGCGGCGCTATGCGCAGTTCGACGGCCTCAACCTCACCTGGGAGACCCTGGAGGGCATCGCCAAGCACAACGGCCCCTTGACCGACCGCGCCGGCGCCGGCCTCGGCCGCTACGGCGCGGGCCTCCCCCATGCCATCACGGTGCATTCGGCCCAGCAGGATCTGGAATTGTGGACCCACGCCAGCGCCGAGGCGCAGGTGGCCGCCATTGCCGACGACATCGCCTATGACGTGCACGATCTCGACGACGGCCTGCGCGCCTGCCTCTTCGCCCTCGACGACATCGCCGGCCTGCCGCTGGTGGGCGAGGCCCTGGACGAGGTGAACCGCCTCTACCCCGGCCTGGAGCTTCCCCGCGTGGTGAACGAGGTGATGCGCCGCATGATCACCCGCTTCATCGAGGACGTGGTGCGCGAGAGCGACCGACAGGCCGCGGCCGCCGGCGTCGCCTCGGCGCAGGCGGTGCGGGAGCTGGGCCGCCCGCTCGTCGCCTTCTCGCCGGCCATGAAGGAGGCCGAGAAGGCGGTGAAGGGCTTCCTCTATCCGCGCATGTACCGCCACGAGCGGGTCAACCGGGTGATGGCGGACGCCCAGCGGGTGGTGCGCGAGCTGTTCGGCCATTTCCTCGCTCATCCCACCGACATGCCGACCTGGTGGCACGAGGATCTGGCAAGCCTCGACGAGGCGCGCCTTGCCCGCCGGGTCACCGATTACATCGCCGGCATGACCGACCGCTACGCGCTGGAGCAGCACGCCCGCTTCTTTGACTTGACGCCGGAACTGCGATAGGCGCCGCGGCAACCAACCCGATCGGATCTGACCCATGAACGTCTACGCGATCTTCGCCGATCACGTGCGCGAAGCCATCGCCGCCCTCGTCGAGGAGGGCGCCGTTCCCGCCGGCCTCGATGTCTCCCGCGTCGTGGTCGAGCCGCCGCGCGACCAGAGCCACGGCGACCTCGCCACCAACGCCGCGATGGTGCTGGCGAAGGAGGCGCGCATGAAGCCGCGCGACCTCGCTGAGCGCATCGCCGGCAAGCTCGCCGCGACGCCCCATGTGGCGAAGGTGGATGTGGCCGGGCCGGGCTTCATCAACCTTTCCCTCGATGCCGCCTTCTGGCCCAAGGTGCTGTCCTTCGCGCTGATGGCGGGGCTGGATTTCGGCCGTTCCGGCCTCGGCGCGGAAGAGGCGGTGAACGTGGAATACGTCTCCGCCAACCCCACCGGACCCATGCACGTGGGCCATTGCCGGGGTGCGGTGTTCGGCGACGCGCTGGCGCGGCTCCTGGCCTTCGCCGGCTTCAGCGTGACCAAGGAATATTACATCAACGACGCCGGCGCCCAGGTGGACGTGCTCGCCCGCTCCGCCTTCCTGCGTTACCGCGAGGCGCTGGGCGAGGAGATCGGCGCCATCCCCGACGGGCTTTATCCGGGCGATTATCTCGTGCCGGTGGGCCGGGCGCTGGTGGCCGCCCACGGCCCGGCCCTGAAGGCGATGGAGGAGGGCGAGTGGCTGCCTTTGGTGAAGGGCTTCACCATCGACGCCATGATGGCCGCCATCCGCGACGACCTCGACGCCCTGGGCATCGATTTCGACGTGTTCTTCTCCGAGCGCTCCCTGGTCTCCGCCGCGGCGGACAAGGTGGGCACCACCATCGAGGCGCTGCGCACCTCGGGCGAGGTCTATGAAGGCCGCCTGCCGCCGCCCAAGGGCGCGCCCATCGAGGATTGGGAGGATCGCGAGCAGACCCTGTTCCGCTCCACCGATTTCGGCGACGACGTGGACCGGCCGCTGAAGAAGTCCGACGGCAGCTACACCTATTTCGCCGGCGACATCGCCTACCACAAGGACAAGGTGGAGCGCGGCTTCCTCAAGATGATCGACGTCTGGGGCGCCGACCACGGCGGCTACGTCAAGCGCATGCAGGCGGCGGTCAAGGCGGTGAGCGCCGGCAAGGCGACGCTGCACGTCGAGCTGATCCAGCTCGTGCGCCTGTTCCGCAACGGCGAGCCGGTGCGCATGTCGAAGCGGGCCGGCTCCTTTGTGACCTTACGCGACGTGGTGGACGAGGTGGGGCGCGACGCGGTGCGCTTCATGATGCTGTTCCGCAAGAACGACGCGCCCCTCGACTTCGACCTCGCCAAGGTGCTGGAGCAGTCGCGCGAGAATCCCGTGTTCTACGTGCAGTATGCCCACGCCCGCGCCAAATCCATTCTGCGCAATGCCTTCGAGGCCTTTCCGAAGCTGCCGGAGGAGCCGGCGGCCTATGCCGATGCGCGCCTCGATCGACTCGATGACGAGGGCGAGCTCGGCCTGCTGAAGCGCCTCGCCTCCTGGCCGCGGGTGGTGGAGCAGGCGGCGGCGGCCTGCGAGCCCCACCGCATCGCCTTCTACCTCCATGACGTGGCAAGTGATTTCCATGCCCAGTGGAACCGCGGGAAAGACTTGCCATATTTACGCTTCATTATGGAGAATGATGAAGAATTGACCATGGCTCGCCTGGCTTTGGTTCAAGGCGTTGCCGCGGTGCTCGCCTCGGGTCTGAAGGTGCTGGGGGTGGACGCCGTCGACGAGATGAAGTGACCGCGCATCCCAGACCCGTTGGAACCTTTCCGGGCGACTTTAGGAACTCGGATTAACAGGACTGACGGTCGGGAGGGTGGCGGCCGGCAACACATCGAGGCGATATGGCCGACGAAAGCAGGTTCCGCTATCGGCGCGATGATGCGCTGGCAAGCACCCCGCAGAATGCGCGCAGGCCGTCTCCTGCCGGTTACGCTGCGCCGCGCGGGCCGACGCCCGCTGCTCCCTCTTCACTCACCCCACCGGACCTCTCGACGCTGCCGCGCGTCGCTCCGGCCCGCTCCCTCACGCGGGCGCCGGCTCCTCCGGCCCCCGCGCCCGAGGCAGAACCGGATGGCGACAGCCCGCTCGCGGAGCTGGCCCGGCTGATCGGCGATCAGGATCCCTTCGCCGATTTCAACGAGCTTCCTCCCGTCGCGGCGTCTACGGCCCGTGCCACGCAGGCCCGTGCCCCGTCGGCGCCCGCCGCCGACCGGATCCAGCCCCCGGCCTTGCCGGCGCGCACCGAGCGGCGCTATGGCGACTGGCCGGCCACGCCCAGCCGGGACGTGGACCTGCCGCCGCTGCGCTACGGCCGGCGTGCCCAGCCGGAAGCGCCGGTGCCCGCCGCCGACGATGGGCAGGGCTTTGACAACGATCGCAGCTATCGGAGCGAGGCCACACCGGCTCCGTCCGCCTGGGACGACGGGGCATCTGCCGATCAGGATGCCGACACGGCGCACGACGATGCGCGCGACCTGCCCGCGTCGAGCGCGACGCCCGGCTACGACAGCCGTATCCGCCGCGCGGGCGCTGCGCTCTCCGGCGGGGGACGCGGTCCCCTGTCGCGGCTCGGCTCCGTGCGCGACTCGCTGCTGAAGAGCCCGCCCGAGGCGCCGTCGCGCCCCGCGGTGCCGGCGCTTCCCGAGCCGCCCGCCGCCATCGATCCGCCGGTCGGCCGCGATCTCGCCGCAACGCGCGCCCGCCTGTCCCAGCCGCCGTCCGAGCCGGTCTATCCCGCGTCGGCGACATCGGTGAAGACCGGCTACGGCTCGCTTTCGCGCCCGACGCCCGCCGCGCCGGCGAGCGACTTCGACGCGGATGACGGCGCATCCATTTATGACGACGAGCCCCGCGGTGCGCTCCGCCGGCCATCGGCCTATGACGATGAGTTCGACGACCGGCTGCCGTCCGCCGAGGGGCGGGATGGTCCCTCGCGCTTCGAGCGCTCGCCCTATGCGCGGGACCGTTTCGAGCGCTCCGACTATGACCGCCCGGACGACGATGGCGCCGACTACGGGCGGCCCGCCGACGCCCGTTCCGACTACGAGCGCCGCGATTACGAGTTCTCCGACGACCGGCCGGCGGCCGGCGAGGCGTCCACGGACGCCGCCGGCTATGCCTACAGCGCCGAGCGCCGGGACGACGGCTACGACGATTACGACGAGGAATACGACCCCGAGTTCGCCGAGGACGGCTACATGCCGCCCCATGGCGAGGAGGTCTATGACGCCGAGCCGCGCAAGCGCCGCGGCCGCATGGCGCTGTTGCTGGTCGCCTCGCTGGTGGGCCTGATCGTTGCCGGCACCGCCGGCGTGTTCGCCTACCGCATGGCGCTGGGGCCCGCGCGCACCACGTCGTCCGGCGACATGCCGCCGGTGATCCGCGCCGATTCGGCCCCCAGCAAGATCGCCTCGAGCCCCTCCGCCCCGGCGGCGGGCGAGCCGCAGCCCAAGCTCATCTATGACCAGGCGGGCGGCGATGCCGGCGGCAAGGAAAAGATGGTGCCCCGCGAGGAGCAGCCGGTGGACGTGACCTCCGCTGCCACCGCTCCCGCTGCGACCCCCGAGCCGGAGCCCGCCGCGCCGGTCAGCGCGCCGCAGCCCAGCCCGACCGAGCCCAAGCGCGTGCGCACGCTCACCGTGCGCGCCGATGGTTCCATCTCGCCGGTCGGAGCGGCCGATGCCGGTTCTTCCGTTGCCGCCTACGCGGCGCCGCAGAATCCGATCCCGACCGGGCTTCCCGCGCCGAAGACGGTGACCACCGTGCCCGCCGGGGCGGCCCAGAGCCGTTCGACGGCTCCGGCACCCGCGCCGGCCGCTCCGGTCACCCAGGAAGCCAACGCGCGCAGCACGACCGCCGACGCGCCGACCTCGGCCACCGGCGCCTATGTGGTGCAGGTGGCGTCGCAGCGCTCGCAGGCCGATGCCATGGGCTCGTGGCGGGCGCTGCAGGCGCGTTATCCGAACCTTCTCGGCAGCTATCAGGCGACGGTGAAGCGGGCGGACCTGAAGGAGCGGGGCATCTATTATCGCGCCCAGGTCGGGCCGTTCGCCTCGAAGAACGAGGCCAACAACCTGTGCCAGGCCCTGCGCGCCCAGGGCGGCGACTGCGTGGTGACGCCCAACTGACGTCTGCGCGCGCCGGGGGCTGTCCAGTCCCCGGCCCGAGAGCGGCCTGTCCCGAGTGTGAAGCCGGATCCCGCAATGGGGTTCGGCTTTTTCATGGGCGGCTCGGTGCCGGCTCACGCCAACGGCACGCCCAGCCGGCCCGCGAGATCCTGCACGAACTGGAAGGCCGTGCGCCCGGACCGCGAGCCGCGGGTGGTGGCCCATTCCAGCGCCTGCGGCCGCCACGCCTCTTCCGTCGCGGGCAGGCGATGATGCGCCACATAGGCGGCGACCATGGCGAGATATTCGTCCTGGCTGCACTTGTGGAAGCCGAGCCAGAGCCCGAAGCGATCGGAGAGCGACACCTTCTCCTCCACCGCCTCGCCGGGATTGATGGCGGTGGAGCGCTCGTTCTCCATCATGTCGCGGGGCAGCAGATGCCGCCGGTTGGAGGTGGCGTAGAAGATCACATTGGCCGGCCGCCCCTCGATGCCGCCTTCCAGCACCGCCTTCAGGGACTTGTAGGAGGTGTC
>JAFIHR010000133.1 GCA_017849325.1 Xanthobacter autotrophicus
GGCCTATCTCGCCAAGGCGGCGCTGGCCGCCCATCTGGAGCGCTCGGCGGGCGGCACCGATCCGCGCCTCGATGCGCGCATCGCGGTGGCGCGCTTCTTCGCCGAGGATCTCTGCCCCGAGGCGCTCGGCCTGGAGCAGGCCGTCTCCTCCGGCGCCTCAGCGGTGCTGGAGGCGGAGAAGGTGTTCGGCTGACGCACCTGCAAGAGGCACCGTCCGGGCGCCTCGCCCGGCAGGGGCCGTCTTGTCCTTGCCTCTTGCACCGTGTGGACTGCCCCAGCGGGGTGCCGGCCCCCGCGTGCGTCAGGAGCGCTCGCCGTCCGGGGGCTCCGGACGCGCCGAGTTGGCGGCCGCCGCGAGGATCGCGATGGCGTCGGTCTCGGCGGCGGCGACCGACTTGTAGCGTGGCTCGGTCGTCACGAACGGCTGCGCGGCGTCGGGCGGGAAGTAGATCTCCAGGAAATACTTGTCGGTGGCCGTGTCCTTCACGGGCTCGATGCGCACCAGCGGCATGGCTCGGACCTTTCTTCGGGGAGGCGGGGCCGGGCGCGGCCCCGGCGGGGTCAGATGACGTGCGCCTCGAGGGAGGCGGGGTGGAACAGCTCCTCGGGCGTGAGGCGCCGCTTCGAGAGCCCCTGGTCGTGGTGGGCGGCGAGGAACGCCTCCAGCGTCGGCCGGTTGGGCTCCAGCCCGTAGGCCCAGAAGTCGGGCCCCATGAGGGTGCGGGCGCGGCGCAGCTGCTCCTCCACGAACGGCAGGGTCACCTTGGTGGCGGAGGTGTCGGTCAGCTTCTCCAGCGCCACCGCCTTGGCGCGGGTGAAGGCCTTCACCGCCGCTCCCGCGAGGAAGGGATGCGCGTCCAGCAGCGTGCGGCGGATGCCGAGCACGTGCATGATGGGAAAGACCTTCGTGCGCTGGTACCAGTCGAGGGCGACGCGGGTCGGGTCCTCGAACAGCCAGGTCACCTTCGGATGGCCGCGATCGAAGCAGGACGGCGCGCGCGGGCCGATCAGCCCGTCGAGCTCCCCGTCGGCCAGCATGCCGGAAAGGGTCGCGCCCTCCGGCGCCGCCTCGATCCGGATGTCGGGCGGCAGGTCGAGCCTGATCTTCTCCGGCCGTCCGGGCGTCTCGTAGCCGCCGCGCACCCAGAGGATGTCGCGCGGGTGGACGCCGTAATCCTCCTTGAGGATCATGCGCGCCCACACATTGGCGGTGAGCTGGTACTCGGGAATGCCGATGCGCTTGCCCTTCAGGTCCTCCGGCCGGCTGATGCCGCGGTCGGTGCGGATGAAGATCGAGGTGTGGCGGAACGCGCGGGACGGGAAGACCGGCACCGCCACATAGGGGCAGCTGCCGTCGGCGGTCTTCACCGAATAGCTCGACAGGGACAATTCGGTGATGTCGAAATCCTGGTACCGGAAGGCGCGGAAGAACATCTCCTCCGGCTCCAGCAGCATGACCTGCGGATCGACGCCGTCGATCTCCACGCGGCCGTCGGCAATGGGGCGCATGCGGTCGTAATCGCCGACCGCGACGGACAGTTTCAGCTTTGCCATGGATCGAATTCTCTTCAGGGGATGAAACGCGGGCTCACCAGATGCAGGCGCGCAGGCGCTCGGCCATGCGGGCGCTCTCGGTGCAGGAGACCTCTGCCGCGGTGCCGACGCCGAGGTAGCGCTCGGCGATCTCCGGCGAATCGAGCAGCGTCCGGGCCGGGCCTTCGAGGGTGATGAGCCCGTTCTCCACCACATAGCCCCGGTCGGCGATGGCGAGCGCCTGGCGGGCGTTCTGCTCGGCGAGCAGGATGGTGATGCCCTCGTCCCTGAGCCGGACGATGAGGCGGAAGATCTCCGCCACCAGGAGCGGGGCCACCCCGAGCGAGGGTTCGTCGAGCAGGAGAAGGCGCGGCTTCGACATCAGGCCGCGGGCGATGGCGAGGAGCTGCTGCTGGCCGCCGGAAAAGTTGCCGGCCACCTCGCCGAGCCGGGTGCCGAGCACCGGGAACAGCTCGCACACATGGGCGACGCGCTGGGCGCGGGCCTCCGCGTCCGAGCGGTCGCCATAAGCGCCGAGGTCGAGATTCTCCGCCACCGTCAGGCCGGCGAAGATCTGGCGGCCTTCGGGAACATGGGCGATGCCCTCCCGCAGCCGCTTCGCGGGAGAGAGGGCGTTGATCTTCCTGCCGTCGAGCAGGACCTCTCCGGAATAGGGCTGGAGCAGCCCGGAGATGGCCTTCACGAGGGTGGACTTTCCGGCCCCGTTGGCGCCGACCAGGGTGACGATCTCGCCCGCGTTGAGCGACAGGTCTATGCCCTGGAGGATCGGCGCGCCGGTATAGCCGACGGTGAGGTTCTTCAGTTCAAGCAGCGGCATCGGCTTCGCGCCCCAGATAGGCTTCGATCACGCGGGGATTGGCCTGGATGCGGGCCGGCGGGCCCTCGGCGATCACCTTGCCGGCCTCCAGGACCACCACATGGTCGGCGACGTTCATGACCAGCGACATGTTGTGCTCCACCACGAGCACCGGGATGCCGCTTTCCCGCACCGCCCTGAGCAGCGCCGCGAGTTCCTCGGTCTCGGTGTCGTTGAGGCCGGCGGCCGGCTCGTCGAGGCACAGGAGGCGCGGCTGGGCCATCAAGGCGCGGACCACCTCCAGCAGCTTCTGGGCGCCCATGGGCAGGTCCAGCGCGTGGCGCCCGGCGTCGCCGGCGAGGCCGACGAGATCGAGCATGGCCTCCGCCCGTTCGCGCAGCGCCCGCTCCTCGGCCCGGGCGGCGCGGGTCCACAGCATCTGCGGCAGGCCGTTGTGGCGCACCAGCCGGTGGCGGCCGGCGAGCGCGTTCTCCAGCACCGTCATGGCCGGAAACACGCGCGCCGACTGGAAGGTGCGGATCAGGCCGCGCCCGGCGATCCTGGTCGGCGGCAGGCCTTTCAGGTTCTCGCCCAGGAAGATCACCTCGCCCGCATCGGGCTTGAACAGGTTGGTGATCAGGTTGAACACCGTGGTCTTGCCGGCGCCGTTGGGGCCGATGAGGGCGGTGACGGCGCCGTCGGCCACGTCGAAGGAGACGTTGCTGGTGGCCTTGAGACCGCCGAAGGTCTTCTCCAGTCCGCGCACCGAGAGCACCGGCGGCAGGCCCGCCGCCGGGGAGGGGGAGGAAGGCGCGTTCATCGGGGGGTGCTCCGGATCAGTTCCGCGCCGCCGGCCCGGGCTGGGCGGCCGAGGGACAGGCGCGCGAGGCGCTCCGCCAGCGCGCCGTAGAGGCCCTGCGGCAGATAGAGGAAGCAGACGACCAGCAGCCCGCCCGAGAGCAGCGTCTTGTAGAGGGCGAACGGCTGGAACACGGTGGGCAGCAGGGTGATCAGCAGGCTGCCGAACAGCGGCCCCACCAGCGTGCCCTCGCCGCCGATCACCAGCATCGACACCAGCTCCAGCGAACGGTTGGTGCCGACCATGTCGGGCGACAGGAAGTTGAAGAAGAAGGCGTAGAGGCTTCCCGACAGGGAGGCGAGCAGGGCGCTGATGGCGAAGGCCACCAGCTTGTAGCGCACGATGTTGATGCCGAGCGCCGCCGCGGCGGTCTGGTCGGTGCGGATCGCCCGCAGCGCCCGCCCGAAGCCGGAATTCATGGCGCCGAAGAAGGAGGCGAGCAGCACCACGTTGATGCCGAGCACGAGGTAATACATGGCGCGCGGGCTGGCGAACTCGTAGCCGCCGACGGAGAAGGAGGGGATGCCCACCATTCCCGAGGGGCCGCCGGTGATGTCCACGAACCCCACCGCGAAGGAATCCACCAGGAGGCCGAAGGCGAGGGTGGCGAGCGCGAGGTAGAGCCCGCGCAGGCGCAAGGTCACCATCGACAGCACGAGGGCGCAGCCGAGCGACAGCGCCATCCCCGCGAGGATGCTCAGCACCGGCGCCACGTCATGGACGATGGTGAGATAGCCCGAGGTGTAGCCGCCGATGGCCATGAAGCCGGCCTGGCCGAGGCTGACCTGGCCGGTGTAGCCCATCAGCACGTCGAGGCCGATCAGGGTGATGAACAGGATCATGGCGATGGTGATGCCGCTCATGATGCCGTTCGAGGTCACGAGGAGCGGCACGGCGAGGGCGACCGCGAGGGCGACCGTCACCGCGATCCAGGCCACGTTCGGCTGAAGGCGCGCCACATGGCCATGCACCCGGCCGCCTTCGCGCACGTCGGCGCGTCCCGCGACCTTGGCCTGGATCAGGCCGTTGGGACGCCAGACGAGGACGAACAGCAGGATGAGCAAAGCGATGGCGTTGGAGAACAGCGTCGAGACATAGGCGGTGGCGAGCTGGGTGGTGAGCCCGAGCAGCAGGCCGCCGGCCACCGCGCCGGGAAACGAGGTGATGCCGCCGATGACCACGGCGATGAAGCCGGAGATGGTCAGGAGCCGCCCGGTGTCGAACTGGAGCGTGGTGGTCGGCGCCACCACCACGCCGGCGATGGCGGCGATCAGCGTCGCAAGGCCGAAGGACAGAAGCGTCATGCGCTTCACGCCGATGCCCATCAGGCTGGCGGCGGTGGGGTTCTCGGCGCAGGCGCGCAGCGCGCGGCCGAGCCGGGTGCGGGTGATGAGGACCCACAGGCCCGCGATCACCGCCGCCGCCGCGGCGACCACCCAGAACGCTTGGGTGGGCACCAGCAGCGGGCCGATCCGCGCCGGGCTCTCGCCGGAGAAGGGCGGCAGGGCATAGGGCTGGCTGCCCCACACCACGAGGCACAGCCCCTCGATGGCGGTGAGCAGGCCGACGGTGAGCATCAGCACGTTGGCGTTGGACAGCCGCTCGAGGGCGGGCACGAAGCTGATCGCCCCGAGCCCGGCGCCGATCGCCACCGTCGCCAGGACGGCGACGGGGATGGCGAGGAACAGCGGCCAGCCGTAGGTCTGGCTCAGGGTGTAGCCGATCAGCGCGCCGAGGACGCTGAAGCCGCCCTGGGCCAGGCTGACCGCCCCGGTGACCCGATAGATCAGGGAAAAGCCGAGGGCGATCAGCGCGTAGATGCTGCCGACGACCAGGCCGCCGACGCAGATCTGCAGGAATTCGATCATCTGGGGGCAGCTCCGCTCGCGCTCACTGGGTGCCGAGCGCGTTCGCGCTCTCGCTCGCCAGCACCCAGGTCCCGACCTTGGGATCCCAGCGGGTGACCACGACGTTCTGCTCGCCGACGCCGCGGTTGGGGATCGCCTTGAAGTCGTAGATGCCGTTGATGCCGGCGAAGCCCTGGAGCGCATCGAGATAGGCGCGCAGGTCCTCGGCCTTGGCATCGGGACCGAGTTTGCGCAGCGCCTCAACCACCAGCACCGCCGGATCCCAGGCGAAGGTCGAGGGGCCGTCGGGGCGGACGTCGGTGCCCTCGAAGGCGGCGAAGAAGCGTTCCTTGGCGGCGGCCAGCTCGGGCGAGCGCTCGGGCCGGCCCGTCTTCACCCAGCCGGGCGAGGGGATGTAGAGGTCGCGCGGCAGGAAGCCGGCATACTGCTCCATCTGCGCATAGGTCATGTTGCCGTCGGTGGTGGCCACGGGAACATCGAGCCCGGCGTTGCGGATCGCCTTGAACACGGTGCCGATCGGCCCGCCGGTGGACCAGGCGATCACCGCATCGGGATTGGCGCCCTTCAGGCGCTCCACATGGGCCGCGACGCTCACGTCCGAGGGGTTGAACTGCGCCTCGGCGACGATCTCGATCCCCTTGTGCTTGTCGGAATTGGCGAGCGCCTTCACGTTGCGGTAGGCGTCCTGGCCGGTCGCATCGGTGGAGGTGATGAGCGCCACCCGCTTCCAGCCGCGCTTGTCGAAATAGCTCAGCAGGCCGTCCGCCAGCGCCTTGGTGGAGACGCTGGACGAGAAGACGTAGCTGTCCGCCGCCGGATCGATGGAGGGCGAGAAGCAGTAGAGCACCGGCCCCTTGCGCATCAGCGGCGTCATGGCGTTGCACAGCGAGGACACGGCCGATCCGAGCACCACCGGCACCCCGGACGAGCGGATCTGGTTGGCGAGCTGTACCGCCATCTGCGGGCTCGACTGATCGTCGTGGAAGACGAAGCGCAGCTCGCGGCCCTGGATGCCGCCGGTCTTCGCCACGACTTTCTCATAAAGCTGGAGCGCCTGCTGCTCGGCCTTGCCGAGGAAGGCGGCGCCGCCGGTGAGCGGCAGCACGACGTCGATGTTGAAGGTCTCGGCCGCGCGTACCGGCGCGGCAAGCGTGAACGCCGCGACGGCGGCGGCCGCAGCGCGAAGAAGGGTCTTTCCCACGGGGTCCTCCCAGACGAACAAGTTGATTGGTGATCTTGATCATTATTGGCGGCCCGCTTCGGGGCGGGCCGCATTGTCTTCCGGTCGATGCGCGGCTCAGGCCACGGCGGCGCCGGACATCTGCTGCTCGCTCTCATCCTCCTCGATGCCG
This sequence comes from Xanthobacter autotrophicus, assembly GCA_017849325.1. Taxonomy (GTDB): domain Bacteria; phylum Pseudomonadota; class Alphaproteobacteria; order Rhizobiales; family Xanthobacteraceae; genus Xanthobacter; species Xanthobacter autotrophicus_B. Next base: position 6,430 of record JAFIHR010000133.1, read on the forward strand.
TCGAGGCGGACCACCTCCTCGTCCGAAGCGCCGAGGGTGCGCCAGGGCGTGGTCTTGTCGACGATGCCCTGGTAGGAGCGCAGCTTGGCCTGCGGCAGGTGGCCGTCGCCGAGGCCGATCACGCTGCCGCTCTCCTGGAAGCGCGCCACCGCATCCAGCATGATGCGGCGGAACTGCACGATGGCGATGTCGCTCGCCCCGAGTCGCTCCTGGGTGCGGTCGGCGATGGGCCCCATGGATTCCCACATGGCGATGTCCTGGTTGGGAATGCCGGCGATGCCCGTGAAGTTGCCGTCCTTCATCTGCTCGCGGTCCTGGAGATAGTCGTTGGCGGCGCTGCGCTTGATGGGGTGGAAGCCGGCATCCACGTCCTCGCCCACGGCGGCAACGCAGAACTTGCGCCAGAGGTCCTGGTCGATGCCGCCGCCCGGCTGTTCGCTCCAGGCGATGAAGTGGAAGTAGCTGGAGGTGTCGTTGCGCGGCACGATCACGCTGGTCACGTTGTAGGAGCTGTTCGGCGGGATCAGCGCCATGAACGGGGCGACGAAGGTGGTGATGCGCACGTAATCATGGGTGTCGGCCTTGGTGATGGGCCGGCGGACGGCGGCGTAGCGCATGCCGTAGTCGGTGAGCTGCACCTGGATGCGCGGATTCTTGTCGGTGGAGGGGCGCAGCCAGTGGGTTTCCACGGCGGCGGCGGTGTCCACCTTGGCGGGGCGCATGTCCGAGGAATGCAGGCTGGAGGAGTGGGCGGAATCGATCTGCCCCTCCATGATCTGCGCCCAGTTGCAGGGCAGCTCGATCTTGGCGATGGAAACCCTGGTCTGCGCGGTCGGCGCGAACGGCGGCGCCTCGAACTCGGGCATGGCCTCGGCCGGGCCCATGTAGGTCCACACGAAGCCGGCGGCCTCGCGGGTGGGGTAGGCCACGTGCTTCACCTTCTCGGCAAAGCCGCTCTCCTTCGGCTCGGACGGCATGTCCGTGACGTTGCCGGCCCGGTCGATCTTCCAGCCGTGATAGAGGCAGCGCAGGCCGCAGCCCTCGTTGCGGCCATAGACCAGCGACGCCTTGCGGTGGGGGCAGAACTCGCCGATCAGCCCCACGTTGCCGTCGCTGTCGCGGAACGCCACCAGCTTCTCGCCGAACAGCTCGACCCGCACCGGTTTGCCGTCGGGCTCGGCGATCTGCTCGGACAGCAGCGCCGGCACCCAATGGCGGCGCATGAGCTGCCCCATGGGCGCGCTCCCTTCCACGCGGCACAGGAGTTCGTTCTGGTGTGCGGTCAACATGCCTTCTCTCCCTGGACTTGGCGGCTCGTCGCGGCCGGAGGCAATAAACTTTGCTTCCTTAGTTTTTATTGAGGCACAACCGGCGCCCGCTGTCTAGAGGTGTTTCATATCAAGAAGCGCCGAAATTCCAGAGAAAGCGCGGGATCATGCCGTAGAATTCCCCCATTTCGCCTGTTGCGCGGGAGCGATGGCCTTTGCTGGTGGCGTTTCGGGCGCGATCGCGGTGGGAGGCCTCGGAATCGGCCAGCGCCGGACGCGCGGCTCTGCCAGCCACTGCGGCAACGCTAATAAAAGTGTTGTTATTCAATATGATATATGGATAGCCCGCTCCGCAGGCCGTCCGGCCGCCGGCCAACCCGGTCAGGAAAGTTGCGGAAAATCAATAGTTAGGAAGCTTATATTTCTCGCCGGCCCCCGACCGTCTCACTCGATCTCCTCCGCCGGCTCGCCGGCTCCGGCGATCTGGGCCGCCAGATTGCCCTGGATCACCTTCAGCAGGTCGAGCAGCAGCGCGAGCTCGCGCGCCGTCAGGCCATGGGTCGCCTGCTGGATGACGCTCGCCGCCAGCGGCAGCAGATCGCTCTTCAGCGCCCGGCCCTTGGGGGTGAGGAAAACGAGCTGCCGGCGGCGGTCGGCGGCATCGCGCTTGCGCGTGACGAGGCCGGTGCGCTCCATGGAGGCGATGGCGCTCATGGTGGTCGGCTCCATGGTGCCGATGCGGTGCGACAGCTCGCGCTGGGTCACGCCGTCCTGGTCCCACAGCACGCGCAGGAAATACCACATGCCGAGGGTGACCCCGTGGGGCTCGATCTTGGTCTGCAGGTAGCGCTGGAGGAGGCGGTGAGTCTGGCGGATCTGGTAGCCGACGCTGAGGTCGAGGCAGATGTGCTCGGTCTGCGTCTCCGCCGGGGTGCCATAGATCGCGAGGAGGTCGTCGCTGGTTGTGCCCATGGTCGGATGGCGCCCTTCATCTGATGCGGACCGGCCGCGTCGGAGATCATGGCGCGGCTCGCGTCCCTTAGCACGCCCCGGTTTCCGCCTCAGGTCTGATGCGCCAGCCGGATCTCGCGGCGCTCGCGCGCCGAGGCCAGGATGGCGAGGCAGATCTCCAGCGTGGCGAGCCCCCATGCGCCGGAATGCAGCGGTGGCCGGTTCTGCCGCACGGCGGCAAAAAGCTCGCCCACCACTTCGGCGCGGGGCACCGCCGGGCGCGGCAGCGGGTCGAAGCGCCGCTCGGCGTCGGCATAGATCAGGACGCCCTCGGGGGTGGGGCGCAGGTCGGCCCGCTCGCAGCAGGCCAGCACCAGGCCGAAATGATTGTGCGCCGGCGCGGTCTCGCCGCGGAAGGCATCGACGCCGGCCGGACCATAGGCGCGGCGGTTCTTCAGCGCCGCCTCTTCCTCCGCGGTGACGGCGGCTTTGAGGGCGGCGCGGGCGGTGCCGTAGCGCTCCGGGTCGCGCGTCTGGCCGAGCTCGCCGATCCAGCCGTTGAACTCGTCGGTGTCGAAATGGCCATAGCCGCTGTAGGTGAGGGAGGCGAAGACGCCGTCCTCGAAGTCGATCAGCGCGCTGAAGGCGCCCTCGGTGGGACGCGCCGGATCCCATTGGCCGGTCAGCGCGCGCACGCTGACGGCACGGCGCCCCGCGATCAGGCGCACCACGTCCACCTGATGGGCGCCCTGGCTGAACACCACCCCGCCGCCCGCGCGGGTGTCGAGCTCCTCCGGGCGGCGCGGGCGATAGAGGAAGTCGGTGAAGTTGGTGGCCTGGACCATGCGCACCGGGCCGAAGCATCCCTCCTCGATCAGCGCCCGGGTGCGCAGATAGGGCAGGTCGAAGCTGTGGCTGTGCCCCACGAGGAGGTGGATGCCGGCAGCCCGGGCCGCCGCGTTCATGGCGGCGCAATCCGCGATGGTGAGGGCCATGGGCTTTTCCACCAGCACATGCTTGCCGTGGCGGGCGGCGCGTTCCACGTGGGCCACGTGGAACTGGTGCGGCGAGGCGACATAGACCGCCTCCACGGCGGGGTCGGCGCACACCTCGTCCGCGCTTTCATAGGCCCGGGCGGAGAATTCCTCGGCGAAGCGCGCGCGGGCGTCGGCGCGCGGATCGCTGGCGGCGACGAGGCGCACGTCCGGATGGCCGGTGAGGGTGGGAAGCATCAGCGTAAAGGCGCGGCCGAGGCCGATCACGCCCAGCCCGAGGGGCTTGGTCATCGCGTCCTCACAGGTCGAGGGTGAGGGAGGCCGACTTGGCGCGGGAGACGCAGATGATGATCTCCCGCCCGCGCTCGGCTCCGGAAAGGACGAGATCGCGATGGTCCGGCTCTCCGTCGAGATAGGCGGTGCGGCAGGTGCCGCAGGTCCCGCTCTCGCAGGAACTCGGGCAGTCGAGACCGGCGCGCTTCAGGGCCTCCAGCAGGGAGCAGTCCGGCGGCACCGTGACGGTGCGCCCGCTGCGGGCGAGATGGACCTCGAACGCGGTGTCGTCGGGCTTGACGGCCTCGACCCCGGCGAAATCCTCGAAATGCACCGCGCCGTCCGGCCAGTGGCCGGTCATGTCGCGCACCGCGCTCATGAGGCCCTTGGGCCCGCAGCAATAAAGGTGCGCGCCGCGGGATTCCTCCAGCACCGGCCACAGGTCGTAGGCGAGGTCGGGATCGCCGCCGTCATTGTGGAGGATGGCCTCTCCGGGGAAGGCGGGATCGAGGAATTCCTCGCGGAACGCCATCATCTCGGGCCGGCGGGCGAAATAGAACAGGCGGAAGTTGGTCTTGCCTTCACTAAGAAGACTAAGAATCATGGCGCGGATCGGGGTGATGCCGATGCCGCCGGCGATGAAAATGTAGGATTTTGGCGTGCCGCGCCCCATGGCGAAGGCGTTCTGCGGTGGCGAAACCGCCAGAGTGGCGCCTTCCGGAACGTCATCCGCCATGCTCACCGAGCCGCCGCGGCCCGCCGCCTCCCGCTTGACGGCGATGACGTAACGGGTGCGCTCGGTCGGCGAATTGCACAGCGAATAGCAGCGCTTCTGGCCGCCGGGGGTCGTCACGGCGATATGGGCGCCGGCGGAAAATGCCGGCAGATCAGAACCTTTTGGGTCCTTGAGCTCGAACTCGACGATGTCTTCGGCAATCGCACGGCGGCGCGTGACGCGCAGCTGCAGCGTGGGGGTATCGATTGGGTTGGGCATTCCCATCCTTCCGCGTTTCCTGCCCAATTATTTAGTTTTCTAAGTTTTTGATGCAACCCCTTTCTTGGGCAGCATCCGGCCCATGTGGGCAAGATGAGGCGGGTGCGTGTTTTCCGGGCGGAAATCGCGGAATGTGCAGGTGACGCGCGGGCGGGAGCGCCGAAGGGCGCCAAGCCGTCAGCGCCGGTCCCGCGCTGAGGGGGAGGTGAGGCCCCCTTCCCGCACGGGCCCGCGCATCCCGGACGGCGCGTCAGGCCACGCCGCCGGGTGGGAAGCCGCTTCCCCTACGAGCGCGCCGCGCCGAAGCCGTAGGGATCGGGCAGGCGGTTCGCCACCTCCTTGAACAGCTCGCGGAACGCGCTCGCCGGCTGGGCGCCGTCGGCGCGGTAGCGGCGGTCGAGCTCGTCGAGGTCCTCGGCCGAGAGCACCTTGCGGGCGAGCGGCAGCAATTCGTGCTCTTCCAGCATGATGTGGCGCTCGGCGGCGGCGATGTAGCGCCGCGCCGCCTCCTCGAAGGCGGCAAAGCCCTCCCGCCCGCGGCTCAGGAAGCGGATGAACGCCCCCGCCAGGGCGCCGACCTGCTCGTGGCCCTCCGCGTGCTGGGCCGAAAGCTTCTCGATCAGCGCGCGGCAGGCGGCGTCCCGCTCCATGAGCAGGGGGAACAGCAGCCGGTCCTCACGCGGATGATGCAGCTCCTCCGGCTCGTGGATCACATAGTCGAGCATCATCGACAGCAGCCGCCAGTCGGGCAGCGCGCCGGCGGCGATCTCGTCCAGCACGTGACCGATGGCCTGGTAGATGGCCAGCATGGTCGCATGTTCGTCGTGGATGGTCTCGATGGTGTTCATGCCACGGCCCCCTGACTTTTCTGCACGCCGAGCCAGCGCTCGAGGCATTGCGGGTCGTTGCGCAGCGTGTCCGCGCGGCCCCAGTAGACCGTCTTGCCCCGTTCGAGGACGAGGGCGCGCTGGGCGAGGGGAAGGATCTTGCTCGCGTGCTGCTCGACCAGGATGACGCTCATGCCGCTGGTCTCGATCAGCCCGCGGATGACGTTGAGCAGCTCCTGGACGATGATGGGCGCGAGGCCCTCCAGCGGCTCGTCGAGGAGCAGCAGCTTGGGGTTCAGCATCAGGGCGCGGCCGATGGCGAGCATCTGCTGCTCGCCGCCGGAGAGCTGGTTGCCCATGTTGCGGCGCCGCTCCTCCAGCCGGGGGAAGATGCCGTAGACCTTGGCCAGGGACCACTCGCCCTTGCGGGCCACCACGGTCAGGTTCTCCTCGACGGTGAGCGAGGGGAACACGTCGCGCTCCTGCGGCACCCAGCCGATGCCGAGCTGGGCGCGCTGCTGCGAGCGGACCTTGGCGATGGCGCGCCCGGCGAAGGTGATCTCGCCGCCCTGCAGGTCGGCGGCGCCGATCAGGGTGGCGAGCAGGGTCGTCTTGCCGACGCCGTTGCGGCCGAGCAGGGCCATGCATTCCCCTGCGTCGAGGGAGAAGGTCATGTCGTCGATGACGATGGCGTCGCCGTAGCCGGAGCGCACGCCCGTCAGGCTCAGGAGTTCAGACAACGAGCGCCTCCCCCAGATAGACTTCCTTGACGCGCCGGTCGTTGGCGATCTCCCCCGGCGTGCCCTCCGTCAGGATGGCCCCGTTGACGAGCACGGTGATGCGGTCGGCGAAGCCGAACACGAGCTGCATGTCGTGCTCGATGAGCAGCACGGTCACGTCGCGGGGCAGCGCGGAGATGGTGCGGAACAATTCCCCGCTCTCTTCGGCCGGCACGCCGGCGGCGGGCTCGTCCAGCAGGAGGACGGCGGGCTTGGCCGCCAAAGCGAGGGCGATCTCCAGCAGGCGCTGGCGGCCGTAGGACAGCTCCTTCGTCTGCACGTTCGCCACCTCGGTCAGCCCCAGAAGCTCGACGATGCGCCATGCCTCGGCGATGGAGTCCCGGCAGGCCGAGCGTCGCTGCCAGAAGACCCCGCCGAGGCCGAAGCGCTCGTTGGTCGCCAGCAGGACGGATTCGAACAGGGTCAGATCGTTGAACAGCCGGTTGATCTGGAAGGTGCGCACCAGCCCGCACTCCACCCGCTGGTGCTGCGCGAGGCGGGTGATGTCGGCGCCGTTGAGGCGGATCTGCCCGGCGGACGGCGGCAGAAAACCCGTGAGCAGGTTGATCAGCGTGGTCTTGCCGGCGCCGTTCGGCCCGATGATCGCCTGACGCGCGCCCGCCGCCACGGACAGGTTCACGTCGTTGGTCACCGTGAAGGCGCCGAAGCGCTTCACGAGGCCCTGGGTCTCGATGGCGGGGGTCATTGCGCGGCACCTCCGGGCACCAGCCGGTCGCGCAGCCGGCGCAGTCCGCCGGTGAGGCCGTCGCGGGCGAACAGGACGATGAGGATCAGCAGCGTGCCCATCCAGAACTGCCAGTACATGGGGTTGATCTCGGAGAGCAGATGGTGGGCGACCGAGAACACGATGGTGCCGAGGAGGGCGCCATAGAGATTGCCGGTGCCGCCGAGGACGAGGATCAGCATCAGCTCGGCCGAGCGATGGAAGGACAGCGCGTCGAGCGAGACGAACTGGTTGGTCTGGGTGAGCAGCGCGCCGGCGATGCCCGCGACCGCCCCGCCGATGGCATAGGCCACCGTCAGGCGCCGGCTCACCGGCACGCCGAGCGCGGGCATACGCTGCACGTTCAGCCGGATGCCGGTGAGGGCGAGGCCGAACGGGCTGTTCTTCAGCCGCCGCAGGCCGAGGAAGACCACGAACAGAACCGCGAGGGCGTACCAATAGGCCACCGTCCCGCCGAGGTCGAACTCCACCAGGCCGAGCAGCGGGTTGATGACGATGCCCTGCAGGCCGTCGACGCCGCCGGTCACCGCGCTCCACTTGTTCGCGGCCTCGTAGAGGATGCCGGCGACGGCGACGGTGATGAGCAGCCGCGTCAGGTCCTTGCCGCCGAGCAGCAAAGGCGCGGTGAAAAGGCCGAGCAGTCCGGCCAGCGCGGCCGCCACCACCAGCCCCACCAGCGGATCGCCGCTGACATAGATGGAGAACAGGCCCGCGGCATAGCCGCCGAGGCCGAAGAAGGCGGCCTGGCCGAGGGAGAGGATGCCGGCGATGCCGAGGATGAGATCCAGCGACAGGCAGAACAGCCCGAGGATCGCGATCTGCGACAGGAAGAGCCGGTCGTCGGGAAAGACGAAGGGGGCGACGAGGGCAAGCGCCCAGAAGGCGAATTCCATCGGCTTCCAGCGCTCCTGCTGGCGCAGGTGCGCGGCGGCCGTCTCAAGGGACGGAGTCATGATCTTCCTCCGAATTTGGGCAGCAATCCCCGCGAGCGGGCCACCAGCACGATCAGCATCAAAGCGTAGATGACGAAGGCGCCAAGCTCCGGGACGTAGTATTTGCCGAGGACATCGAAGATGCCGATCGCCATCGAGGCGATGAACGAGCCGAGAATGCTTCCGGGCCCACCTACGATCACGACGATCAGGAAATAGACGACGTATTTGACTGCGAAGACGGGATCGAGCCCGAGCATCTGCGTGCCCAGCGCTCCGCCCAGCCCGGCGAGCGCGGAGCCCACCGCGAAGGTGACGGTGAAGATGCGGTCGACCTCGATTCCCACGCCGCGCGCGGTGCGGGGATTGTCCACCGCGGCCCTGAGCTCGGCGCCGAAGCGGGTCTGGGTCAGGACGACCTGCAGCGATCCGGCGATGGCGAAGGCAATGACGATCAGGAACAGCCGATAGATTCCGAGATCCACCCCGAGGACATGAATCTGCCCTTCGAGGTAGGCCGGCAGCCGGATGATCTGCACGGAAGAGCCGAAGAAATAGGCCGCCAGGGAAATGGAGACGAAAATCAGACCGACCGTAAACAGAACATGGTCCATGTGCGACGCCGCATAAAGGCGGCGATACAGAAGGCGCTCCAGCACCGCCCCCACCGCGAGACATCCCGCGGTGGCAATGACGAGGGCGGCGAGGAACGGGATGCCGTATTCGTTGACCAGCAGGACACCGAGATAGCCGCCGAGCATGGCAAACGCCCCGGTGGCGAGGTTGACGAAATTCATCAACCCCAGCGTTACCGACAGTCCGACACTGATCAAGAACAGCAGCATCCCAAGGGCGATGCCGTCGAATATTATAGTCATGCCGTCCCCGTTATCTGACGCGGGTTGAAGAGCAGGTCACGGAACGGGGATTACTTGTCCTGGGGATCCCGCGCCTTGGGGAAGGCTTCGAACTCCACGTTCTGCAGCGTGCCGTCGACCTTCTCGGTCTTGCGGATGTAGACGGACTGCACGATGTCCCGCGAGGCGGGGTCGATCTCCACCGGGCCGCGCGGGCTCATCCAGGAGAGCCCCTTGACGGCCTCCATGAAGTCGGCGCCCGAGACATCGTTGCCCTTGGCTTCCAGCACGCGGGCGATCAGCGCCATCCCGTCGTAGCCGGCTACCGACATGTAGTTCGGCCGATCGTCGCTGGCGTAGGCCTTGCGATAGGCCGCCACATAGGCGGCGTTTTCCGGGGACTGGTGGGATTCCGAATAGTTGGACGCGGTGAGCACGCCGATGGCGGCATCGCCGGTGGCGTCGATGACGGCCTCCTCGGTGAGGCTCGTACCCATCACCTTGATGCCGGCCGCATCGAGGCCGCGCGACTTGAAGCCCTTCAGGAAGGCGATGCTCAGCTCGCCCGGCGGCAGGAAGACGAACACGGCATCGGGGCTCGCATCCTTGATCTTCTGAAGATAAGGCGAGGGGTCCGCGCTGTTGAGCGGGTAGCGCACGCTGCCGATGATCTCGCCGCCGCCCTTGGTGAAGGTCTCGATGAACTGCTTCTCCGAATCGTGGCCCGGCGAATAGTCGGCCACCAGCGTGTAGACCTTCTTGATGCCGTTCTTCAGCGCCCATTCGGCCATGGGGGCGGTGACCTGCGGCTGGGTCTGCGAGACGCGGATGAGGTAGGGCGACTTCTTGGTGAGCCCGGTGGTGGAGGCGTTCATCACGATCATCGGCACCTTGGCCTGGGACGCGAGGGGCGCCACCGTGAGCGCCGAGGGCGTCAGGCCGAAGCCGATGAGATACTTCACCTTGTCCTTGACGAGGAGCTGCTGGGCCAGGCGCCGGGACAGCTCGGGCGCGACGCCCGTGTCGTCGGCGGTGACGAGCTCGACCTCCTGGCCGCCGATCTTGCCGCCGTGCTCGGAGAGATAGAGCTTGGCGCCGTTCAGGATCTTGGTGCCGTAGATGGCGTAGGGGCCGGTGAACGGCAGGATGACCCCCACCTTCAGCGGCTCGGCCGCCATGGCGCTCGTGGCGAGCGCGATCTGGCTCAGCACGATGAGCCGCAGGAAATGGCGAAGAAAAGTCATAATCAGCGTACCTCCCTTTCGTTTTCGATCGTCCCGCCTTGGTGGCGAGGCGTTGGGCGAAAAGCCAAGGTCATGCCTTGGGTCGATCGAGATCCTTGATCTCCTGGCAATGGGTCATCACCGTCTCGTCGGCGGGCGCGCCCTGGGGCGGAGCGTCCTGCGACACCGGCCGGGTCTCGACCCAGATGCCGTCGCGCGGGTTCGAGACGATCTCGTGGACCGAACCGTCGTGCAGCTTCACGCGGTCACCGGCCTTCAGCTCGAGAAGCTGGACATACATGGCGCCCTCTCTATCAGAAAAACACGGTCAGGTTTTTCGCGAGCAGAACCGTCTGCTCGAGGATGATCTTGCGTTCGGCGATGCGCAGGGCGCCGTTGGCGCGGCGCAGGGTGTCGTAACGGCGCACCGGGAAATAGGTCTGCTCGTACTCGCAGCGGTTCTGGTAAAGAAGAAGCCGGCTGCGCACCGACAGTTCTTCCACGCCGTTCTTGTCCTCGGCATGGGTCACTTGGACGTTGGTCACCATGCGGGTGCAGCGGGACAGCGGCTCCTCGGCCCAATGCACGCCGGTGAGGATCTGCTCGACGCGCTTGGTGAGGGACCATTTGCCCTCGTTGAACCAGCTCATGTCCTCTTCGACCCGGGTGCGCTCGCCCGCGCCGTGCTCGCCGAACTTCACGTTGAACGTGATGGGCATGAAATAGCGGATGTCGTCCTCGAGCAGGTCGAGCCACCCGTTGAAGTCGCGGGTGTCGAGCAGCTCGGCCTCGTCATAGAGGAATTCCTCCACCTCGCCCCTCAGGGCCAGGTAATCCGGGGAATGGCGCAGCTTCGGCGCCGTCTGGACGTCACTCATGGAAGTCTCCGAAGGGTTGAACGGGGTTAGGTGCCGGGCGGCGTCGCGGGGCGCGCCGGAATGGGGCCGCCCTGGTGGGCGAAGCATCCGACGTCGATGACGGTGCCGGAGATGGTCGCGGCCTCGTCCGACAGGAGAAAGGCGACCGCGTGGGCGAGATCGCGGCCGGTGGCGGTGCGCCCCGCCACCGTGCCGGGAACGCTCTTCTTGCGCACCACCTCCACGTCGCCGCCGACGCGCCCGACGCTCATGCCGGAGACGATCCCGCCGCCGCCGGGAATGACCACGTTCACGCGGATGTGCGCATGGAAGTGGTCATAGGCCATGGCGGCGGAGAGGGCGACGATGCCGCCCTTGCTGGCCGCATAGGCGGCCATGTCCGGCTTGCCCCAGCCGGCGCCGGAGCCGACGTTGACGATGGCCCCGCCGCCCGCTTTCTCCATCCAGGGGATGGCGGCCCGGCTGCACAGATAGGTGCCCTTGAGATTGACCTTCATCACGCGGTCCCACATCTCCTCGTCGGTGCCCAGCACGGTTCCCAGCGGACCGATGGCGGCATTGTTGACGAGGCCGTCGATGCGGCCGGTGGTGGAGATCGCGTGGTCGATCACTTTCTGGACATCCGCGGCGCTGGAGACATCGGCCTCCAGCACCGAGGCGCGCAGCCCCTCCGCGGCGAGGGCGTCGTCGACCTCCCCGAGGCCGGCGGCGACGCTCGACGGTTGCGGTGCCGACAGCCCGAAGGCGACGACATCATGGCCGCGGCGCGCAAGCTCGAGGACGATCTCCCGGCCGAGGCCGAAGGTCCCGCCGCTGACGATGGTGGTCGGCATGGCGCTCCTCAGTCCTTCATGCCGAGGAGCGTGTCCCAGGTCGCGCCGGACAGATAATCGGACCAGCGGCGATAGTATTGGCGGGCATTCTCCTCAGACATCTGCAGCGCCGTGTTGCCCGGGGTCGGGCCGTTGCGGGTCGAGCGGCCGAGGGACTGCTGGTAGTTGTAGGGATAGCGCCGGGCGATCACGCCGCGGCTGGCGGCGGTGGCGGAGTTCCAGTTCTCCATGTCGTCCTGCTCGGTCATGCCGGCCGGGCCGGAGTAGCGCATGTAATAGGAGCGCAGGAAGTCCTTGACCTCCTGCGGCGCGTCGGCGTCCACCAGGAAGAAGCGCCAGGCTTCGGTCTGCTCCGGTCCCTGGGGGTGCCACACGCAGATGTTGCGCGGCTGGCGGCCGTGGAACGAGGTGTTGGGATAGAGCGTGCCGACGAACGGCAGCAGCCGGTTGGCCTCGGTGCCGAGGCGCTCCTTGCGCAGCCGGTTGGCCTCGCGGAAATATTCCGCCACCACGGTGTTGTTCTGGTAGGTCTCCGGATCGGACGTCTCGGCCGGCATCTGCGCCGAATGCACGCCGTGCCCCTGCGGGAAGCTGATCCACAGGTGCTGGGCGGCATCGAGCTCGTTGTCGCGCCGGCCCTTCACGCCGTATTCCGCGCTCGGGCCGATGCCGATCAGGTCCACCGAGCGGTGGCTGGGGTTGTGGTAGGAATCGCCCAGGAAGTTCTCGGCGGCGATCTTCCAGTTGCAGGGGATGATCCATTTCTGCACGCCGAGCAGCACCTCGCTGCCGCCCTCGCGGCCGTCGCGGCAGTCGAGGGTCATGTCGAGGTGGAGCTTGGCGTCGCCGAGATAGGTCTCCAGCGGCGGCGCGTTGGGATCCCAGGTGGCCCAGATGGTGCCCTTGTAGATCTCCATCTGCGCCACTTCGACGAGGGACCATTCGGCGCGGTCGAGGCAGCCTTCATAGAGGTTCTTGAACTGCGGCACGCCGAACAGCTTGCCGTCGGTGGTGAAGCTCCAGGAGTGGTAGGGGCAGGTGAACAGCGAGGTGTTGCCGTGGTCCGCCGAGCACAGCCGCATCCCGCGATGCCGGCAGGAGTTGAGGAACACGTGCACCTTCGAGCGCTTGTCGCGCGCCACGATGACCTGCTCCTGGCCCATGCGCGACATGAAGAAATCGCCGGGCTGGGGGATCTGGCTCTCGTGGCCCACGTAAAGCCAGGCGCGGGTGAAGATGGTCTCCAGCTCCTCCTGGAAGATCTTCTCGCTAGAGAAGATTTCGCGGGCGATGGTGCCGCGCTCGTAGTCGATCAGCGATGCGGTTGTTCCGTTGGCACTCACGGTCGTCTCCCAAGTCGTTCGTTGTGTCGGGGGCCGGCGGTCCGGCGCGTCGCGCCCGGACGGCGGCGGTGTCAGGTGAAGCGTTCGAACAGCATTTCCTGCTTGTTGAGGCCGGCGCTCTCGGCCGCCATCCGCGCGGCCTCGACCATCGGCGGCGGACCGCACACATAGACCCGCGCGCCGGGCTCGATCGGTCCGCTGGCGAAGCCGGCGGTCGGGTAGCCGGTCTCGCAATCCTGCGGCGCCGCGCGCTCGACGAAGCGGCGGATGGTGAGGTTGGGAATGGTGTCGGTGGCGGCGCGCAGCTCCTCGGCGGCGAACAGGTGATCGCCGCTGCGCGCGCCGATGAAGATGGTGGTGGGCGCCGCCCTGGCCGCCGGCCCCAGGGCCTTCAGCATGGACAAGAACGGCGCCAGCCCGCTGCCGCCGGCCACGAACAGCCGCGGCCGCGCCTCGTCGCGCAGGAAGAAGGCGCCGAACGGGCCTTCCACCTCGATGGTGTCGCCGGGCCTCGCCCGCTCCACCAGCCAGGAGGAGAAGGCGCCGCCGGGCACGATCCGCACATAGAAGGAGAGCGCGCGCGCGCCCGGCGCATTGGCCATGGAATAGGCCCGCCAGGGCAGCTCCGGCGAGGGGCGCAGGCGCACATACTGGCCGGGCAGGAAGTCGAGCGGCGCCTCGACCGCCACGCGCAGGGTCCAGATCTCCTCGGCCACCTGATGGCAGGCGGTGACCGTGGCGGTGAAGGGCGGAGCGACATCGGCGCTCGCTTCGATGGAATCGTAGCTGAACTCGACCACGCTGGAGGCGCACGCCCGCGCCACGCAGGTCAGGATCGCCCCGTCGTCCCGATCGGAATCGGGCAGCACCGCGGGATCGTAATCGTCCATCTCAACGGCGCCGGACACCAGCTGCGCGACGCAGGTGCCGCACTTGCCCTCCCGGCAATCCATCAGGAGGTGCAGGCCGGCGCGCTCGGCGACGTCCGACAGAAGCTCGCCGGGAGCCGCCGTCTCGGTCTTTCCCACACCATCGGCGAAGAGGAATGTCACCTGCGCTGAACTCATGTCATGCCCGCTGTCGTTTCCACCAGGATCGCTCGGTTGTTCGGCGATAGTCCATTCTATGGACTTGAGTCCACTATACGGTCTTTTAGACGCATTGCAAGCTGCGTGCACCGATTTTCGCCGTTGTGATATTCATCGAACCCGAAGCAGGGGCGCGGGGCGGGCGCCGAGAGTGAGGGGGTCTCCTGTGAAAGACGAGGACGGGGCTGGCGCCAGTGGCAGTGTTCGCGCGGTGACACGTGCTCTTGAGATCTTGATGGCTTTCGATTCGAAAGAAGAAATGTCCGCGGCCGAGCTGCTGGACCGGGTGGACCTGTCGAAACCGACGCTCTATCGGCTGCTCTATACTTTGGAGTCCCTCGACTTCATTACGTCCCAGGGCGAGCCGCAGCGGTTCCGCCTCGGGCCGGCCATCGGCAAGCTGGCCAATCGCTGGCTGTCGGGGCTGGATCTTGAGAAGTCGGCCCAGGGATTCATGCGGTCGATCTGGGAGGAGACCCAGGAAACCGTCGCGCTCTATGTGCCGGAGGGCAAAGAGCGGGTGTGCGTCTATGAGATCTCCAGCCCGCAGCCGCTGAGCTTCCGGCGCGGCACGGGGCATCGCGACCAGCTCTGGAAGGGCGCGAGCGGCAAGGCGATCATCTCCGGGATGCAGCTGCCGGACGAGGCGCTGGCGCGGCTGATCGAGGGCGAGGACGTGGATCTCGCCGCGCTCACCAGGGAACTGAAGGCGATCGCAAAGCGCGGCTATGCGTTCAGCCGCAGCGAGATGATCCAGGGCGCGGTGGCGGTGGCGGCCCCGTTCTTCGACCGGACCGATCAGGTGGCCGGCTCGCTGGTGGTCTATGGGCCGTCGCAGCGCATGGACATGGAGGTGGTGGAACGGATCGGCGCGCGCCTCAGGTCGATCGGCGCGGACCTCTCCCGGACGCTGGGATCGGTTGCGCGCCGATCATAAGGCCGGGCGCGGCGTCCGGCGGCGCGAACCGCGGTCCGGCCGGGGGGCCTCAGGGTCGCGATCACCGCCGGGCAGGGGGCGCGGCGCGGGGTTTCTCGTCGGATGCGCCGCCCGCGCCGTCGAGCAGGGCCAGCGCGGGCGCCACGACCCCCTCCAGCAGCGTGCGGTCCGGCCGCACGCGGGCCAGCACGCGGACGCCGAGAAGCACGCCGAGCAGGTGCCGCGCCATGTCGTCGGCGGACAGGCCGGCGGCGATGGTTCCCTCGGCCTGCCCGCGGCGCAC
>JAFIHR010000134.1 GCA_017849325.1 Xanthobacter autotrophicus
CGCATCGGGATCGGCGAACAGCACCGGCCCGCAATCGGCGATGGACACCGCCGCCCCGAGGCCCTGGGTGGCGGTGACGATGGCATCGGCCTTGGGCGCCTCGTCGCGGGTCCAGGGCGCGGTGGCGAGCACCGCGTCGGGCGAGTGCACCTGCCAGCAGGCGAGCAGGCTGGCCGGCTCCAGGCCGAGGGCGCCGGCCATGCGGGCGCGGTTCTCCAGGACGGCGGCCGGGTCGTCGTTCGAGCCCATGCCGCCGTTTAGGCTGGCATAGAGGCCGGTGGAGACGCCGCCCTGCCGGGTGAAGAAGCCGTGGCGGATGCCGGGCAGGGCGGCGAGGGACGGCGCTTGGATGCGCGGCGCTTCGAGGGTCATGGGGTGCAACGCTCCTGGCTCGTCCTGCGGATGGGTCTTCACGGGCCGTCGAAGGCGGGCGGGGTCTCAAGGTCAGAATGGGCGAGGGCGAGCACCTTGAACAGGCTCCCCATCTCGCCCTCCCGGTCGCCGGCGAGGCGGCGGACGGCGGCGGCGATGCCCGCCGCCACCTCCTCGGAGGCGTTCCGCATCAGGGACTGGGCCCGCTCGAACAGGCCGAGGCGGGCGAGAAAGGCGCCCTGGCCCAGGGGACCGAAGGCGCGCGCGCCCGCCGCGCGGGCGAGGCTGGCGAGGCTGGCGAAATCCACGTGGGCGGTGAGGTCCGCCGCGCCCGGCTCGGCCAGCGGATCGACGAAGCGGTGGCGAGCCATCGCCTGCAGCGTGTCGCCATAGGCGCCGCCGGTCTCGCGGGCATCGTGGCCATAGTCGATGACGAGGGCGGCGCCGCCCTCAGTTGCGAGGCGGCGGGCGAGCGCCCGGGCCGGTCCTTCCACCATGTGCTCCAGGATGTCGCCCGGCGCCGGGTCCGGCCGGCCGGCTGCGAAGGCGGCGGCGCTGCGGGAGGGGGCGGGATCGAGCCCGAAGGCGAGGCGGCCCTCGGCGTCGAGGCCCACCCGGCGCTCATGCCATGCGCTGCCGCTCCAGACGAACTGGTCGATGGGCAGGGCGTCGAAGAATTCGTTCGCCAGCACCAGCGCCGGACCCTCCGGCACCTCCTCCAGCGCACCGTGCCAGGCGAGGTCGGCGCCGCTGTCCTTCAGGGTTTCCGCCTGCCGGGCGCGCAGCACCGGGCTGGTCTCGACGAGATGCACCCGTGCCGCCGCCCCAAACGCGGGCAGGAGCCGCGCCGCCCGGAGCGCATCGGCCATCAGCGTGCCCCGCCCCGGCCCCAGCTCGATCAGGCGGACGGCGGACGGCGCGCCCATCTGCTGCCAGGTGGCGACTGCCCAGAGGCCAATCAGCTCGCCGAACATCTGGCTGATCTCGGGGGCGGTGGTGAAGTCGCCCGCCGCGCCGAGCGGGTCGCGCGTCATGTAATAGCCGTGGCGCGGATGGCCGAGGGCGAGCGCCATGTAGCGGCTCACCGGAAGCGGCCCCTCGGCGGCGATGAGGGCGCGGATCTCGTCGAGGAGCGGCGGGCTCACGGCTCGGGCGTGCTCTCGCCGGGCCGGCGCTTCAGCGTGTAGGCGACGAGCGCGACGCCTGCGAGCACCACGGGCACGGACAGCCACATGCCCATGGTGGTGCCGAAGGCGAGATAGCCGAGCTGCACGTCGGGCTCGCGGAAGAATTCGCCGGTGATGCGGGCAAGGCCGTAGCCGATGGCGAAGATGCCGGCCGCGAGCCCCGGCCGCTTCAGGGCGCCCATGCGCACCGCCACCAGCATGACGAGGAACAGCAGCACCCCTTCGAGCCCCGCCTCGTAAAGCTGGCTCGGATGGCGCGGAATGTCGCCGCCATTGGGGAAGATCACCGCCCAGGGCACATCGGCCGGCCGGCCCCAGAGCTCGGAATTGATGAAATTGGCGAGACGCCCGAAGAACAGGCCGATGGGCGCCACCACGCTCGCCACATCCAGCAGCGAGAGGGTGACGATGCCGCGCGACCGGGCGAACAGCACCAGCGCCAGAAGGGTGCCGGCGAGCCCGCCGTGGAACGACATGCCGCCCTTCCACACCGCGATGATCTCTTCCGGATGGGCGAGGAAGAACTGCGGATTGTAGAACAGCACGTAGCCGAGCCGCCCGCCGAGGATGACGCCCAGCGTCGCCCAGAACAGGGCGTCGTCGAGATCCGCCGGCTGCATGGGCGAGGTGCCGCCCCACAGCTTCGGCCGGGCGACCAGGGTGCGGGCGAGCTGCCAGCCGAGCAGGAGCCCCGCGATATAGGCCAGGGCATACCAGCGGATGGCGAGGGGCCCGAGATGGATGAGCACCGGATCGATGGCCGGGAAGGGCAAAGCGAGAGTGATCATCGGCTCCCCGGGGCGCGCCGCGCCGGCGCCGGATGGCCGGGGGCTCTCACGCGCGGGATGTGTGGCGGGGGCGAGGGGCGCCGTCAAGTCGCCTGCGGCAGCGCGGCGCGGGTCGGGCCCGGCGGCGCCCCGGCTGCAACCCGGCGGGGCCCTTCCGCAGCCTCTTGCACCCGGCGGACGGCGTCGCCATGTTGGGGGCCAGCGGCGCCACGCGCTCAAGGAGGCAGACATGACGCAGACGACGGGCCGGTTTTTCGATGAAGTCGCGCGCCTCGTGAACGATGCGGCCGGTGTCGCCCAGGGCGTCCGCCGGGAGGCGGAAACCGCCATGAAGTCGCAGATGGAGCGTTTCCTGCGCGACATGGATCTCGTCAAGCGTGACGAGTTCGAGGCCGTGAAGGAGATGGCCGCCACCGCCCGCGAGGAGAACGAGCGCCTTGCCGAGCGCCTCGCCGCGCTGGAGGCGAAGCTCGCTGCCCAGCCCGCGCCGGCGCCCTCCAGCGACCGGCCCATCATGATGGCCGGCAACGAGAACCCGCCCAATGCGGTGGAAAATCCCACCCAGCCCTACGACCAGACCCATGGGGGTCCCCAGGGCGGTGGGAATTTCTGACACAGGCGCCGTTTTCCCCTTGAGAGCTTGAGCGGGACTACAATCTGTCGTAGCCCCGCAATATTTACCCGCGATATACTGATTTAAGTGGCGATTCGGAGCTGGTTCGTCGTATCCCGGCATACGACGGGGCGTAGCCTCGCCACGGCGGGCCGTCGGGTTCCGGCGGCACGCGCTCGGCACGCTGCGCTGCGCATGCCTCCCCCCGGGCCTTCGTGTCGCCCGTGCCGCGTCGACCCTCTCCGCGTTCCTCACACCGCGAGGTCGAGGCCATGTCCCTCATCGACATCGAAGCCGATGCGCCGGCGAATCCCGTGGACCTCGTGGAGCAGCTCGCTGCCATCCGCGACTGGTCCTTCGAGCGCTCAGACGAGGACGAGATCACGCTCTCCCTCGCCAGCCGCTGGATCGATTGCCATATCTCCTTCCAGTGGATGGACGAGCTGGAGGCGCTGCATCTCGCCTGTGCCTTCGACTTCAAGGTGCCGGACAATCGCCGCGGGGAGGTGCTGAAGCTGCTCGCCCTGGTGAACGAGCAGATGTGGCTCGGCCATTTCGACATCTGGTCCCAGGAAGGGGTGATCATGTTCCGCCACGCTTTGGTGCTGGCGGGCGGCGCCACTGCCTCCGACCGGCAGTGCGAGGCCATCGTCGACGCCGCCATCGACGCGGTGGAGCGCTATTACCCGGCGTTCCAGTTCGTGGTGTGGGCCGGCAAGACCGCCCGCGAGGCCATGGACACCGCTTTGTTCGATACTGTCGGCGAAGCTTGAGGCAGGTTCCGGCACGGCAGCGGCCCGATGGGCAGGAGCGGCGCGGACCGGCGCCGTTCGGCCGGGGGATTTCTTTTCGATGTGTGGCCAGTTGATCTGTGGCCAGGGCGGGGCCGCGCCGGGCGGTTCCCGCGTCGCCGAGGTTCCATCTCGTCGCATCGCGCACTAAAAGCGGCTCATCGGGAGGGCGCGGGGCGGGGCCCTGCGCAGGCGTGAGGCGATGATGAGCAGCCATGATCTTGAAAGCCTGGATGGCCCGCTGGTCCTCGTTGGGGCCGGCAAGATGGGCGGCGCGCTGCTGGAAGGCTTCCTGAAGCTCGGCCTGCCGCCGCGCCTTGCCGTGGTGATCGACCCGAACCTGCCGCCGGAAGCCGCGGCCGCGCTGGCGGGCGCGGGCGTCACAATCAATCCGGAGCCGGAGAGCATCGCCGCGCCGCGTGTGCTGCTGCTGGCGGTGAAGCCCCAGGTCGCCGCCGAGGTGCTTGCGGATGCGGCGCCGCTCGCCACTTCCGGCACGCTGGTGCTGTCCATCATGGCGGGGCGCACCCTCGCCTTCCTCGAATCCGCATTCGCGCCCGGCACGGCCATCGTCCGCGCCATGCCGAACACCCCGGCCATGGTGGGCAAGGGGGTGAGCGTGTGCGTGCCCAACGGCGCCGTCGCCCCCGGCGGCCGCGCCCTCGCCTCCACCCTGCTGGGCACGGTGGGGGCGGTGGAATGGGTGGAGGACGAAGCCCTGATGGATGTGGTGACCGCCGTCTCGGGCTCGGGGCCGGCCTACGCTTTCCTTCTGGCTGAGGAGATGGCGAAGGCCGGGGTCGCCGCCGGGCTCCCGGCGGAGCTGTCCGCCCGCATCGCCCGGGCCACCGTTGCCGGCGCCGGCGCCCTGATGGATGCCTCCGACCTCGATGTGGCCACCCTGCGCAAGAACGTCACATCGCCCGGCGGCACCACGGCGGCCGCGCTCGGCGTGCTGATGGACGAGGCCGCCGGTTTCGGCCCGCTGCTCGCGCGGGCTATTGCGGCGGCGACCGCGAGGAGCAAAGAATTGGCGGGCTGAGCGTGCCGCGCTCCCGGCAGCGCGGCGAGACGGAGGATGCCATGACGTCCGGAACCACCCGCGAGGCCTGCCTTCGCGCCTATCTCGCTTTGCTTGCGGAACGCCCGCCGGCCCGCATCGACCTTGCCGACGTGGCGGCGCACTGCGGCGTCTCACTGTCGGAGATGCGCGTCTCCTTCGCCTCCACCGACGATCTGCTTGCGGCCTTCTTCCGCGACACCGACCGCCATGTGCTGGCCGCCGGCGGCGCCGACAGCGACGACCTGTCCGGGGAGGGGCCGCGGGAGCGCCTGTTCGAGGTGCTCATGCGGCGCCTCGATGCCCTCGACGGCCACAAGGAGGCGGTGCGCACCCTGATGCACGCCGCGCGCACCGATCCGGTTCTGGCGCTGAAGCTCGCCCGCCTTTCCGAGGCCTCCCAGCGCTGGATGCTCGCCGCCGCCGGCATCAGCTGCACCGGCCTTGCCGGCTCGATCCGGGCGAAGGGGCTGGCGCTGCTGTTCGCCCGGGTGGTGGAGGTGTGGCTCAGGGACGAGGATCCCGGCCTCTCGCGTACCATGGCGTTCCTGGACCGGCAGCTGGAGACCGGCGGGAAGCTCTTGGGCATCCTCGACGATCTGGCTTATCTCGCCGCCCCGTGGCGGGGTCGCAGGCGGCCTGTCTCCGGGGAGGCGCCGGCCGCCGAGGACGTCGCCGTCCCGCCGGCCTGAGCGCCGCGGCGCCGCGGCCCCGTCCGCCCCTCAACAGCTACAGCGGAGTGACCATGGCCGACGCCAGGCCCGAGCCCGTTCGGGATCCCATCGCGATGGATGATTTCCTCAAGGTGGACATCCGTGTCGGCACCATCGTGGCGGCGGAGGTGTTTCCCGAGGCGCGCAAGCCCGCCTTCAAGCTCACCATCGATTTCGGGCCCGGGATCGGGCTGAAGCGCTCGTCGGCGCAGATCACCGTGCATTATGCGCCCGAAACCCTGGTGGGCCGGCAGGTGGCGGCGGTGGTGAACTTCCCGCCGCGCCAGATCGGCCCC